>JAVEEB010000003.1 GCA_030840665.1 Frankiaceae bacterium
CTCGATCGCGTCTGGGGGCCTGCGCAGCGCGGTCGCTACCCCCCAGGGCCGCGAGCCGCTTGGCGCTCTCCACCCGGATGAGGGTCTCGAGCCCCTCCCGTATCAAGGACGTCCGCTCAGTAACGCCCGTCAGCTCCGCGGCTCGGGCAAGGAGCTCGTCGTCGATCGTCACAGTGGTCCGCATGTCGGAGCCTCCTCGTTCCAGCATCAAGATTAGCACCAGATGATGGCGCTCTGGATGCTGCTTATGTTCAGGTTGGACCTGGCCCGACTGCATGGGCTTGACTCTGCCCGCTCGGCTCACCAGGGCCCGTGATCGCCGATCACGTCGGGTGCGGGTGCCCAATCGTCGCGGGTCCCGGTGGCGGCATAGAACCGGCGCACCTCAGCCTCGGGGTACTTGGAGACTCGCACGGTCGCCAAGTTGGGTGCCGCCTCCAGCTCTCCCAGGGACTCGTCCGCCGGTCGCACACCGAACAGCTCCAGATGTTCCAGGCGCGGAAGGTCGGCGAGTGGCCTCAGGGAGACAACTGTCGTCACCTTCCCGCCCGAGTCCCAACTTGGCAACGTCGCAAGCCTGAGGGTTCGGAGTCGTCGGAGCCGGGCTAAAGGGCGCAGGTCCGACACCAGTGGAATGTGCAGCAGGGACAGGTATTCGAGCTGCTCAAGCGCAGCTACGGCATCCAGATCCGCGTCCGGATAAGTAGCGACCAGCAGAGTTCGGAGGTTGATGTAGGAGCTAACGCTGGACAACGACCGGTATCCGCAATGCCAAATCCGGAGAGCCTCTACTTGGGTGACACCACCCACCAAGGGCATGTCGGGCGACATGTCACGTGTCAGCTCAACGATCATTTCCGGCGGCGCATGATCATTGCCTGGCGAGCGAACGGCCTTGCTGTCAGGCCGTCCGGCTGTTCGATCAAGCCTTCTGCCCTGATCACACGTTGAAGCGGAACTCGACGACGTCGCCGTCCTGCATCACGTATTCCTTGCCCTCGATGCGGGCCTTGCCGGCGGCGCGAGCAGCCGCGACGGAGCCGACCGCCATGAGGTCTTCGTACGAAATGATCTCGGCTTTGATGAAGCCCTTCTGGAAATCTGTGTGGATGACCCCTGCGGCCTCCGGTGCCGTGTCGCCCTTGTGGATCGTCCAGGCGCGCGTTTCCTTGGGACCCGCGGTGAGGTACGTCTGCAGACCCAAGGTGTCGAAGCCGACATGCGCAAGGCGGGCGAGACCGGACTCGTTCTGGCCGACCGACTCGAGTAACTCCGCGGCCTCGTCGTCGGGAAGCTCGGTCAGGTCCGCCTCGAGCTTTGCGGCGAGGAAGACCGACTTGGCCGGGGCCACGAGCGCCGAGAGCTTGTCCTGCAACGCCGTGTCGCTCAGCTGCGACTCGTCGACATTGAAGACGTAGATGAAGGGCTTGGCTGTCAGCAGGTGCAGGTCGCGCAGCGGCTCGATGTCCATGCCGGAGGCCGCGATGGTGGTGCCCGACTCGAGCACCTCCTTCGCGCGCTGCGTCGCGGCGAGCTGCGGCGCGAGGTCCTTCTTCAGCTTGGCTTCGCGTTCGAGCTTCGGCAGGCGGTTCTCGACGGTCTGCAGGTCGGCGAGGATGAGTTCGGTGTTGATGATCTCGATGTCGTCGCGGGGATCGACGCGACCCGACACGTGCACCACGTTGTCGTCGTCGAACGCGCGGACCACCTGGCAGATCGCGTCCGTGTCCCGGATGTTGGCGAGGAACTTGTTGCCCAGCCCCTCACCCTCACTCGCGCCGGCGACGATGCCGGCGATGTCCACGAACGTCACGGCGGCGGGGAGGATCTTCTGGCTGCCGAACACCTCCGCCAGCTTCGCGAGGCGCGCATCCGGGACGCCGACGATGCCGACATTCGGCTCGATCGTGGCGAACGGGTAGTTCGCGGCCAGGACGTTGTTGTGCGTCAGGGCGTTGAACAGGGTGGACTTGCCGACATTGGGCAGGCCGACGATGCCGATGGAAAGGGACACGGGGCCATTGTCGCGGGTCGGGGTCCGCGCTCCGTCGCCGCGGGTGGTCCGTACCAAAAGGGCGACTCTTGTACGACCCCCGCGGGCGGACCGGCGAGCCACAGCAATTTTGTCGGCGGCCGCTGCCACCATCGGCTCCATGGACATCACAACGGTCTTCCTCGTCATCCTCGGTCTGGTCGCCGGCGCCGGCCTCGGCTGGTATGCCGCCGCCGGACGCGCCGCGACGACCTCCACCGCCGCCGACCGCTCGCTGCGCGAAGAGCTGGCGGCCACCCGCTCGCGCCAGGCGCAGCTGGAGGCGACGCTGCACGCCGAGCGTGCGGCCACCGCCGACAAGCTCGAGACGATGCGCGAGATGCACGCACAAGCGCAGGAGCAACTGCTCGAGCGCTTCAAGTCGCTGTCCCAGGACGCCCTTGCGGCCAACAGCCAGCAGTTCCTGCACCTCGCCGAGACCCGCATGCAGCAGGCCAGCGAGAAGGCCACGGGCGAGCTGGACCAGCGCCGCCAGGCCTTCGAGATGCTCGTCACCCCGTTGAAGGAGACGCTCACCAAGGTCGAGACGCAGCTCGTCCAGACCGAGACGGCCCGCGTTGCCGCCCAGGCGCAACTTCGCGAGCAGATCGCGAACGTCCGGCAATCCTCGGAGGACCTCCGCCGCGACACCGCCGCCCTCGTCAGCGCGCTCCGCAAGCCCCAGACCCGCGGCCAGTGGGGCGAGATGCAGCTGCGCCGCGTCGTCGAAGTGGCCGGCATGGTCGAGCACTGCGATTTCGAGGTTCAGTCGACGATCCAGACCTCGGAAGGTGCGCTGCGGCCCGACATGATCGTCCGCCTCGCCGGCGCCAAGCAGGTCGTCGTCGACTCCAAGGTGCCGCTCACGGCGTTCCTCGACGCCGCCGACGCGAGCGACGACCTCACCCGCGCCAGCCGGCTCGCCGATCACGCCCGGCTCCTGCGCACGCACATCGACCAGCTGTCGGCGAAGGCCTACTGGGACAAACTCCCGTGCTCGCCGGAGTTTGTCGTGCTGTTCGTGCCCGGCGAGGCGTTCCTCGCGCAGGCGCTCGACAGTGACTCCACCCTCATGGAGCACGCCGCCGCCCGCCGCGTCGTCCTGGCCACGCCCATGACCCTGATCGCGCTCCTGCGCACGGTCGCCTACGCCTGGACGCAGGAGGCGTTGGCCGACAACGCGAAGGCCGTCTTCGAGCTCGGCCGCGAGCTCTACAAGCGCCTGAGCACTCTGGGCAGTCACGTCGACAAGCTCGGCAAGAGCCTGGCCGGGGCCGTCGGGTCGTACAACGACGCGGTCGGTTCCCTGGAGGGCCGGGTGCTGACCCAGGCCCGCAAGCTCAACGACATGCGCGTGATCGACGCAGAACTGGCGTCCCCACGGTCGATCGACACCCTGCCGCGACCCCTGTCCGCGCCTGAGTTGACCCGTTCATCACCCGAAGGGGGAAACCTTCTGGTGCTGCCAGGCGTTGAGGACAACGAGCGCGCCAGCGCTCGCGGCTGACCGACAGCATCTTCGCGCCCCCTGCGCGTTACCGTGTCCCCGCACGCAAATTTGCGAAAGGACATTGGGATGACGCAGGAGTACTCGCCGGATCCAACCCCGGCCCGTGCTGACGGCGATATCCCCGTCGCGCCCACTCATTTCGGTCCAGCCACGACCGTCACCACCAAAAAGCACCGCCCGGCGACGCGCAGCGCCACCCTCGGCAGCGCCCCACGGCCTGTCCGTCAGCGCCTCCCTCGGCGGCGCCCGCTGGCGTTCTTCGGAGATTCACGCGGGCTGACGTTCCTCGGCGCAGTGATCGTTGCGGCCGTCATCGGCACGATCGGCGGCGTCATCAGCGCCGGCACGCACAGCTGGGTCGGCACCGTGTTCCGGATCTGCTTCATCGGCGGCTGCGTGCTCGCGGCGATCCTGGTGCACCGCGAGGACCTGCTCACAGTCGCGTTCATGCCGCCGCTGCTCTTCGTGGCCACCGCGACGGCCGTGGGCGTGGCCCAGGCGGTCATTGCGTCGGCCGCCATCGTGAAGAAGGTCGAGTTCCAGGTCGGCTACGCGATGTCCTTCGGGGCCCGGACGTTGTGGTACGCGACCATCGCGACGGCCGTGACCGTCCTCGTAATGTTCTTCGTACGCCGTGGCCACCCGGCGCCGCGCTTGTCGTACACGCCAAGTTCTCTTGAGCCGGAGCCGCAGTCGAGGTCGACCATCGACCCGCAAGCCCCCTACTCGCCGGGTCTCGGCTAAGCGCGCAGGTCGCGCCGCAACTCGTGCGGCAGGGCGAAGACGAGACGTTCCTCGGCTGCCTCGACCTCTTCCACCGCGCCGAATCCGCGCTCGGCCAGCCAGGTCAGCAGGTCGTGCACCAGCACCTCCGGCACTGATGCCCCACTGGTCACGCCCACCGTCGTCACGCCGTCCAGCCAGGCCTCTTGGACCTCCGCCGCGTAGTCGACGAGGTAGGCCGCTCGGGCGCCCGCGTCGAGGGCAACTTCGACGAGCCGCACCGAATTGGACGAGTTCGTCGAGCCCACCACGAGCACGAGGTCGCAGCTGAGCGCCATCTGCTTCACGGCGAGCTGGCGGTTCTGCGTGGCGTAACAGATGTCGTCACTCGGTGGGTCCATCAGCGCCGGGAACCGCTCGCGCAGGGCCGCCACGGTCGTCATCGTCTCGTCGACGGACAACGTCGTCTGCGACAGCCAGGCCACGCGTGACTCGTCGCGGACCGGCACCGCCGCCGCCTCGTCGACCCCGTCGACCAGGTGGATGTGCGAGGGCGCCTCACCCATCGTGCCGACGACTTCCTCGTGGCCCTCGTGGCCGATCAGCAGGATGTCGTAGTCGGCGTCCGCGAAACGCCGAGCCTCGTTGTGCACCTTCGTCACGAGGGGGCAGGTCGCGTCGATGGTCCGCAACTGCCGCCCGGCGGCCTCGGCATGCACCTCGGGCGCTACGCCGTGCGCGCTGAAGACCACGATGGCGCCCTCGGGCACCTCGTCCGTTTCCTCGACGAAGATCGCGCCCTTGTTCTCGAGGCTGCGCACAACGTGGATGTTGTGGACGATCTGCTTGCGGACGTAGATCGGGGCCCCGTACTGCTCGATGGCCCGCTCCACGGCCTGGACGGCGCGGTCGACGCCGGCGCAATAGCCTCGCGGCTTGGCGAGCAGGACGCGACGGGGAGGGGTTGCGAGGGGGGTGGACACGGCCCTCATGCTACGTGGGAGCGGATAGCTCTGCCCCCACGGTTTCGCGCCCGGGCGGCGATGGGCACTGCACGGTCAACGACACGGAGGTCAGCGATGAGCGAGCACCACGGCCACGAACACGACCACAACGACGCGAACGAGGGGCACGGGCACATTCCCGGCCCCGTTCGCTCCGCGATGGGTTTGCTCGCGGACAGCCTCGACAAGGCGCGCAACCTCGCCGGCCCCGCCGGGGAAAAGGCGCGCCACGTCTCGGACAAGGTGCGCGAGGATCTGGGCAAGGTCCGCGACGACTTCGACAAGGTGCGCGACGAGAGCGCGGGGGTGTTCGACAAGGTCCGCGACGAAGGCACCAACGTCGTCAACAAGCTCCGCGGGCATGGCCACAGCGGGCCGATCGATGCCAGCAACCCGAACACCGGCGCCCAGGGCGCCAACCGTGACGAGATGCGCGACAAGGCCATGGAGGCCCTCGACATCGCGAAGACCGTCGGCGCCGCGATCCTCGTCGGCACCGTGAAGGCCGTGCAGCTCGCGATGCGCGAATGGCAGGCCCACACCGGCAACGCCTCGACGCCGGAGGACAACGTGCCCAAGGCCGCCGCGTCCGCCGCCTGGGACACGGCCGGCACTCCCAAGGCACCCGCCTACGAGGCGCCCGACGACGAGGCCGAGCCGCAGCCGACCCCCGAAGTCCACAACTGGGACGACGTCGAGGCGGAGGTCGCCGGTGAGGATGTCTGGGGCCAGGAGACCGACCCGATGGACCCGGCCACCCCTTCCGCGGGCCACGTCGAGGTCGAGGAAACCCTGGCCTACACCAGCGAGACGGGGACGCCGGGCAACGAGGGCGACGAGGGCGGCGGGGTCGCGCTCCGGGCGGAGGCGTCGCCGGAACACTCGGGGCATGCCACCCCGGCGCACTCGCCGGGCCCCAACGACCACGGCTCCCCCGGCCACGTGCACACCGCCGCGCCCCTCGAGGGCTTCGACGAGATGACGATCGGGTCGCTCCGCGGACGGTTGGGCTCCCTCTCGCTGGCCGCCCTGGAGGCCCTGCGCGACTACGAGCGCTCGCACACCGCCCGACCCCAGGTGCTGACGATGCTGGAAAACCGCATCGCCAAAGTGACCGCGCAGGGCCCTGAGGCCTGATCCCGAGCCGGGTTGACGGCGGGGCGCTGTAGCGTCGCGCCATGCCCTTGGAGTCGACGGCTGAGCAGCCACTGCCCGTGCGCACCATCGCGCGCGGCATCGGCGATTGGATCTCCAAACTCGGCCGCGTGTGGGTGGAAGGCCAGCTGACGGAGATCTCCCGTCGCCCCGGCGCAGCGACGGTCTTCCTTACGCTGCGGGATCCGGCGGCGGACGTCTCGTTGCGGGTGACGTGCAGCAAGGCCGTGTACGACGAGGTTGTCCCCGCCCTGCAGCAAGGGGCTCGCGTCGTCGTGTGGGCGAAGCCGGAGTTCTACCTCTCGCGCGGCACGTTGTCGTTGGCGGCGTACGAGATCCGGCACCTGGGCGTGGGTGACCTGCTGGCCCGGGTCGAGCGACTCAAGGCCCTGCTCGCCACGGAGGGCCTCTTCGCTGCCGAGCGCAAGCGCCGGCTGCCCTTCCTGCCGGACACGGTCGGGCTGATCTGCGGCCGCGGCAGCGCCGCGGAGCACGACGTCCTGGAAAACGCCCGGCGACGCTGGCCGGCCGTTGCCTTCTCCGTGAAGAACGTCGCGGTGCAGGGGCCCTACGCCGTGGGCGAGATCACCGACGCGCTCCGCGCTCTCGACCGCGATCCGCATGTCGACGTGATCGTGGTGACCCGTGGCGGCGGGTCGGTGGAGGACCTGCTGCCGTTCTCGGACGAGAGCCTGTGCCGCGCGGTCTTTGCGTGCCGCACCCCGGTCGTCAGCGCCATCGGCCACGAGCAGGACGCGCCGTTGCTCGACTTCGTGGCCGACGTGCGGTGTTCGACGCCGACCGACGCGGCCAAACGCGTCGTCCCCGACCTCGGCGAGGAGATCTCCGCCATCGACGGGGCACGCCGGCGGATTCGCCGGGCGCTGACGGCGTTGCTCGACCGGGAGCAGCGGCGGCTCGAGACCATGCGCGCCCGGCCGGTGCTGGCGACCCCCGTCGGCGAGATCGACCGGCAGTCGCTGGCCATCGCGGCGCAGCGGGACCGGGCGCGCCGTTCGCTCGCGCACGTTCTCGCGGCCGCCGGCGCGGACCTCACGCACACGCGGGCCCGGGTGGTCGCACTCTCGCCGGCCGCGACGCTCGACCGCGGGTACGCCGTGGTCCAGACGGCCGGCGGTGCGGTGGTGCGGGCCCCCGAGGACGTTGCCACGGGTGAGACGATGCGCGTCCGCGTCGCGGCGGGCGACTTCACGGCAGTGCGCTCATGACCCGCGCACGTGGCACAGCAGGGAGCAGCGTGGACGAACAAGCCTCAAGCAGAGGCGCGGAAACCAGGGGCGCGGCAACCGGCCGGGCAGCGGACGCATCGGCTGCCACGGACGGACAGGCGCTGTCGTACGAGCAGGCGCGCGACGAACTCGCGGACGTGGTCCGCGCGCTCGAGACCGGCGGCGTCACGCTCGAGGAATCGCTCGCGCTCTGGGAACGTGGTGAGCAACTCGCCCGGATCTGTGAGCAATGGCTGGAAGGCGCCCGCACCCGCCTGCGCGCCGTCGTCGAGGCAGCCCCCAGCGCAGACTGACCAGCGCGGGTTAGTGCAAGGACTCGGCGAGGGTTTGGAGCTCCGCGCGGGACGCCGTGCCCGTCACGATGACGGTCACGCCGTTGGCGGTCCGTACGAGGGCGTGCATCCTCGTGGCCGACTCGCGCAGATCCCACTGCTCACCACCGACCGTGGCGGTCTCCCCCGGCAGGCTGCCCTCCCCCAGTACCTCAGTGACGGCCTGGGCGGCCGGGGCGTTCGTCTGCTCCACGGCCGCGTACTGGTTGGCGGGCGTCACGAACCCGATGTGAAAGCCGGTCGCCGGCGGCTTGTTGACGTACGCGCTGGTGGGTCGCCAGTCGGTCGGCAACGCAACAGGTGACAGCAAGGGGTACGACGTCGACGCCCGCGCCGCGGCAAGCGCCGCGGCCACGTTGATCGTCCGGACCGTCTGCGGTTCGCGGTTCACGAACGCGGGCCAGCCCAGCGCGATGAACGCGAAGATGACGCCGAGCGAGAGCAACATGTCACGGACGCCGGCTTGCCGGCGCGGCTTGTCGGCTCGCATACGGTCCATGGTGCCCGACCGGGACGCGGACGGCGAATTGGCGCCCGTCAGCCGCCGGCCACCACCCACGCCCTGCCCGGCAATAGCCGATCGTCGCGGCAGATCTTGTGGTCGGATGGCCAACGCCGGCACGGCTTTTGGGTGCCAGCGGCGGATACAATCGGCCCTCAGGGTGCTGGCGGGGCGGAGCTGGGGACGGTGATGACTGCCCCGCCGGCGTACGAGAAGCCGAACGAACGCGCCGCCGTCGACAGCTGCACCGGACGCGGGGATCCGGCAGCAGAGACGTAGAGGACGTGGCCACTCTTGAGGTGCAAGGCGAGGACGGGGCGACCTCGCAGTGTGGCGAAAGTCACGGTCGAGGTGGGCCCCGCCGAGGTCGCCAGCGCTGCGACAAGGCCGGCGCGCAGAAACAGGAAGGCGTACGGTGCGGACCGGAACTGCGTCACCGACGTGCGGAACCACTGCCGGCCCATCGATCGCGCCGCAGCGACACTGACGCCGCCATACGTGGACCAGTCGTACGTGGACGCACTGATGTACAAGCTGGTCCCGACGACGACGAAGTCGACGGACCCGCCGAGGACGTCGACATGACCGGCAGATCGCGTACCCGCGTAGGTGAGGGTCGCGCGCAATGAGCCGGCAGTGACAGTCACGTTGGCGGACGGGGCATTGGCCAACGCCGTCGCGACTTGTGTCGTCGTGAGGACGGGCGGGGTCGGCGCGCGCGTAGGCCGCGGCGCTGGTGTCTGCGGTGGCGCCTTTTGTGGTGGCGTCGTGCGCGTCGCGACAGGGGCCGTCGGCGTGGGAACCGTCGCCGGCGTCGTGGTCAGCGACATGCCCGGCGTTGGTGTCGGCGGGACGGTGGGTGCGGGTGGCGGCGTCAGCATCGTCGGCGCATCGGGAGCTGTTGGTGCGGCGGGAGCTGTTGGTGCGGCGGGAGCTGT
>JAVEEB010000059.1 GCA_030840665.1 Frankiaceae bacterium
GTCGACGACGTTCAGCTCGGAGTCCGTCACCAGGACGGCGATCTCCACGAGTACGTCGGACCCCAGCTCGAGGCCGGTCATCTCGCAGTCGATCCACACCAGTCGCTCATCCACAAGGCAGACCCTAGTCGACGCCCAATCCGCGTCTCGCCACAATGCCTACCGTGGCATCGCGCATCTGCATCGTCGGCACGAGCGGCTCGGGCAAGTCTCATCTGGCTCGTCGGGTGGCGGCGCGAACTGGGCTGCCGCTCATCGAGCTGGACGCGCTGCACCACCGACCGGGGTGGGTGCCGGCGCCGCCGGTCGAGTTCCGCGCGGAGGTCGCCGCGGCGCTCGCCCGCGCCGAGGCCTCCCACGGCGGCTGGGTCGTCGACGGGGACTACGGCAGCAAACTCGGCGACACGCTCGATGGGGCTGACGTGAGGGTGTGGCTCGACCTCCCGAGGCGGCTCGTGCTGTCGAGGATCGTCCGCCGGACCCTTGCGCGTGCGCTCACGCGGCGCGAGCTCTGGAACGGCAACCGGGAAGGCAGGCGCGCGTTCCTCAGCCGGAACCCTGAAACGAACATCATCTTGTGGTCGTGGACGCGGCACAGCCTGAGCCGTGAGCAGTTCGAGCCGATGGTCGCGGCCGCTCCGGACCGCTGGCTCCGGTTGCGGACACCGGGGCAAGCCCGGGCGTGGCTGGCCCAACTGGACGTGGGCTCCGAGGCGCCTGGCTTCGAGTAACCTGACAGCAGAGCCTGGCACTCGCGTGTCTCGGTGTGACAAAGGAGCGACGGCCGTGGAGCAGTCGGATCTGGACACGACAGGCCAGAGCGTCTTCCCCTCTGTGCTCTTCGACGAGGCGCACAGCGAGGCCTGGAGCGTTCGCCCTGAGGCCGCTGCCGAGATGAACCCCCACCACCCGGCCGACGCCTCCTACCTGTCGGCTGCCGACGCCCTACGCCGCCGCGGGATGCGTGTCACGCCTCACGTCAACGGATTCCTCACCCCCGCGGCACTCGCCGGCCACGACGTCCTGGTGCTGGCGCATCCGTCGGACGGCACGTGGGAACGCGTCACCGGCATCGGTTCGCCGATGCTGACCGTCGGCGAGCTCGATGCGGTCGAGTCCTTCGTCCGCAGTGGCGGTGGGCTTGTCGTGCTGGCCGAATGCGAGCAGGACAAGTACGGCAACAACCTCGCGGACCTGTTGAGCCGATTCGGTGTGCACCCGCGGCACCTGACGGTCCAGGACACAACACGCAACCACAAGGACGTCGTGGCGTGGGTGCGCGCTGAGCTGCCCACGCAAAGCGGGTCCGACGACCTGCTCGCGCGCGTCGCGGCAGCATGCTTCTACCGCAGCGGCGCCCTCGCGGTGACGAACGCGGAGGCCGTGGTGCTGGCCCGCACGTCCTTGGCCGCGGACCCGGCCGATGAGCCGCTCGCTGTCGCGCTCCCGGCCGGCCTGGGGCGCGTCGTGGTGTTCGCCGACTCGGATCTTTTCGGCGACGACTCGATCGGCGACTACGACCACGTGTCCTTGTGGTCGAACATCGTCATGTGGGCGGGCTCCGGGGCGACTGTCCGGGAGAGTCTCGACGTACCGAGCGCGACGCGCGAGGACCCCGCGTGGGTGGAGTTGAAGGTCGCAGTCCGCCAAATCCGCGTGCTGCAACAAAAAGACGGCTCATTGACCGACGAGGCCGACCGTCCGTGGGCGGCGACACTGGTCGCCCGGTGCGTCGAGGCCGTCGTCGCCCTGAGACAACATTTCTTGTACGACGCTCCTTATCTCGACGCGCTGGTCCATGACTTGCGCCGCTGGGTCGATGAAGGGTTCGGTGTGCCCGACTTCCTCGACTCGCTGATGGCCTTTCGGCCCGAGCTGCAACGCGTGGACGGCCGCGAGCACCTCGTCGTTTTCCCTATGTACACGCAGAATGGCAACCCGAACCGCAACCTCGAGGCCGCGATCATCCGCGTCGTGTGGCCGCAGTGGCTGGCGGACCTGGAGGCGACTCGGTACGACAACGCGAAGTTCGTGCCCATCGCTTTCGTGGATTTCACCGAAGGCTATGACACGCATTCCGCCGTGCTGTTCCCGGAAACCGTGGCGGTGCGAGAGATTCCGACGTTCACGTGGGGCGGCATTTTCTGCGATCGGGAGGCCGCCCGCTTCCGTCGCGTCACGGCGGCTGCCGTCGAGGTGCTGCAGCTCGGGCTGCCGCCCGCCGCAGCGCGGCTCGTCCACCATCAGCAACTCGCGCAGAACACGTTTGTGCTCTGGGATCTCATCCACGACCGCACGCACAGCCGCGGCGACCTGCCCTTCGATCCGTTCATGATCAAGCAGCGCATGCCGTACTGGATGTATGCGCTGGAAGAGTTGCGCTGCGACCTGCAGGCGTTCCGGCAGGCTGTCGAGCTCGAGGCAGCAGGGACAACGCCGTACGGCGAAATCGTTCAGTACGCCGTGCTCTTCGACCGGCTCTTCCGTTTCCCCATCACCGGTGAGCGGGTGCGCAACTACGACGGGCTTGGCGGCCAGCTCCTGTTCGCCTACCTGCACAAGGCCGGTGTGCTGCACTGGACCGACAACCGGCTGTCCTTGGACTGGCCGCAGGTGCCGGCTGCCGTCCTCGCGTTGGAGGCCGAGGTCGAGAAGCTCTACCGCGACGGCATCGACCGTTCGCGCGTCGCGCATTGGATCGCGGGCCACGAGTTCCTGTCGCGCTACGTCGCCGCGGACCCGAGGTCGGTGTGGGCCAGGGGAGCCGTTGCGCTGCCCCTCAGTGGCCCGCCGAAGGACCTGGTCGACCTCGTCATGCCGGACGAGTTCCCGCTCAACGTGTTCTACGAGGCCCTCCGCCGCAAGCTGGCCGCCGTCGTCGAATCGGCGCGCGGCATCACAGGGACAGCGGCGACGGCGACGAGCGCGTCGCCGACGAGCGCGACCGGCCCACGCGCGACTGCCGCGGTCGTGTCGGCGACGAGTGCACGAGTGACCGCGTGACGTTGGCCGGCGCGGTGGTCGTCGTTGCGGGCGCCGGGGGAGGGGCAGGGCCGGCCGTGGCCCACGCGATGGCGGCGGAGGGCGCGACCCTCGTCCTGGCGGGGCACTCCCTCAATACCGTCGAGCCGCTCGCCGCGGAGATCACTGCTGCCGGCGGCGCGGCCCACGCCTTCGCCATCGATCTGCTGGATTCGGCCGCGGTCGCCGAGTGGGCGAGCGCCGTCGTCAGTCAGTTCGGGCAGGTCGACGGGCTCGTTCACCTGGTCGGCGGCTGGCGGGGTGGCAAGAGCATCGTCGAAGCCGACCTGGCCGACTGGGACTGGCTCAGCGGCCGGCTCGTGCGCACCGTGCAACACGCGTCTCGCGGTTTCCATGACGCGTTGAAAGCCAGCCCCGTCGGGCGGTTCGTGCTGGTCTCGTCGGTGGAGGGGACACGGCCGACCGCGACCAACGCGTCGTATGCCGCAGCCAAGGCGGCCGCGGAAGCGTGGACGCTCGCGCTCGCGGACTCGTTCCGCGGCTCGCAGGCGGCGGCCACTGTCGTCGTCGTGAAGGCGCTCGTGACGCCCGCCATGCGTGAGGCGAAACCCGACGCGAAGTTCCCCGGCTTCACCGACGTCGCGGTGCTCGCCGAGATCATCGTCGACCTGTGGAGCAAGCGCGCAGACGAACTGAATGGAGAACGTGTGTGGCTGACGACCTGACGGCAACTGGGGTTGGGGTGCGGCACCACGACGTCGACGCCCGCGGTTTCGCGAGCGACAACTACGCCGGCGTACACCCAGAAATCCTTGCTGCACTGGCACTTGCCAACGGCGGCCACGTCGGCAGCTACGGCGCGGACCCCTACACGGCCGCGGCGGAAGCGGCGTTCCGATCGCATTTCGGCAGCGATGCCGAGGTCCACTTCATGCTGACGGGTACGGGCGCCAACGTGGTGTCCCTGCAGGCCATGACGCAGCGCTGGGACGCCGTCATCTGCGCGGAGACTGCCCACGTCAACGTCGACGAGTGCGGTGC
>JAVEEB010000078.1 GCA_030840665.1 Frankiaceae bacterium
GTCGCGGGCTCGTCCTTCTTCGGCCGCAGCCTCGGCGCCGACGTGCTCGCCGACCAGGCCATCAGCCTCATGTCAGCCGCGGGCGCCACGATCGTCGAGGACGCCGACATCCCGACGGCCCGCGACATCGCGGAGTCCGAGGACCAGTCCCTCGTGCTCCTGTTCGAGCTCCGGGCTTCCCTGGATGCCTACCTGGCGTCCCGGCCGGCGGGCGCCCCTCGATCCCTGACCGAACTCGTTGCCGCCGGCGCCCAGGCGGCCCGCGTCGAACTCCCGCTGTTCGGCCAGGACATCTTCGAGGAGGCGCTCGCCATCGGCGGCGTCGACGACCCGGAATACCGCGCAGCCCTGTCCCGGGCGCGCAGGCGTTCTCGCGACGACGGCATCGACTCGGTGATGACCCGCCAATCCCTGGACGTTCTCGTCATGCCGACGTATCAGCCGGCGTACAAAACCGATCTCGTAAACGGAGACGGGTCGATGGCGGGCGCCTCCCACCCCGCCGCCCTCGCCGGCTATCCCGCCGTGACGGTGCCCATCGGGCTGGTGGCAGGCCTCCCGGTGGGGCTGACGTTCGTGAGCCGCGCCTTCACCGAACCCGCGCTGCTGAGGCTGGCGCACGCGTTCGAACAGCTGGCGAGTGCGTACAAGGTGCCCGCGTTCCGGCGCCCCGGGATCGGCTGATGGGCGCCGTCGTCACGTCGGGGGCTGTCGCCGGCCTCTCCGACGGCGACGTCCTCGCACGCATGGCGGCCGAGGGGCTGCAGCCGTCGTTCTGGACCGGATCGCCCGGCCAGGTCTTCGCGTGGCACGAACACCCGAGCAACAAGATCTTGTACGCAGTGAGCGGCGCCCTCACCTTCACGTTGCGCGACGGTTCGTCGTACCCCTTGATCGCCGGTGACCGGATAGATCTCGCTGCGCATACCGACCACGCCGCGACCGTCGGACCTGAGGGCGTGCGCTGCATCGAGGGCTACGCCTCCTGACTCTTGCAGCCGGTCGGCGGCGGAGGACTCAACGGCAGACCGCCGGCACCGGGTAGCCGCTGATCCCCGAGGTCTCGGCAACGAAGACCTCATCCGGTGTGACCGCGAGCAGTTTCCCGGCCGGGTCCGCCGGGATGGTCCCCTTCGCAACCTTGTCGTTGTCGAACGCGAAACAGACGAAGCGATCGTGGCCGCCGCTCGTCGTCAGCCAAATCGTCCGCTGGCTCGCCATGACCGTTTGGGGCTCGCCCAGGGCGGGGTCATCAACGATGGGGCCTGGCGCCGTGACGCGCAGCTGATCATCGAGGCGCAGCAGGGTGCCGCGCTGGTCGGCTGTGGAGTTCGTTATCACCCACAGGCCGACCCAGCTCGCGGCCATGGAGTTGATGTGACCTGCCGGCCCCACGTCATAGACGAGTCCCGGTTTGCCGTCGATACCGATCCGGGGGTTCAGCGTCGATATCTCGGGGTGCTCGAAAACAGCCACGTCATGCCCGAAAGCGGCCAAGTCCGTTGGGGTTGCTCCTTGGGGCACCGCAGAGTCGAGCCGCAGCTTGCCGGTCGACAGTCCAGCCCGCCCGGGTGCCGGTAGGGACACAGTTGCGAGTCCGTGGTCGGTCGCCAGAACGGCTTCGTCACCGGTGGTCGGCAACACGGCAAACGCCGCCCAAGGCCGTTCCGGCGTGTCCAGTCTGAGCGTCGAGCGCTTTTGCAGGTCGGGGCTCAGCCGCCAGATCCCGGACGGCCCGCCCTTCTGGTCGGGGAAAAAAGACAGCCACACGCTGCCGTCGGCGCCGACCGCGAGCGCGGCTTGCCGTGCAGGCAGGCCGACGCTGGATCGCAATTGGGCGGTTGCCCGGTCGTAGGCGTTCAGTTGGTTGCCGTTCGCCGTTGAGAGCGCGGCGTACACGGTGGAGCCGGAGACCGCGACCGGGCCCAGACCATCGCCCTTGACTAACGGAATGCGCACCTGCGGCCCCGCCCTGTCCGCTGTCGGAGCGGGCTGCCCGGTGGGACTGGGACTACCCGTCAGCGAGGGCAGGCTCGGTTGTGAATTCTTCGGGTGGCTCGTCACTACGAAAGCGAACGAGACGATTGCGGCGATGAGAGTCGTGCCGACAGCAACCGATGACCGCCTGCGCCGGACATTGCGGCGCACCCGGCCGGTGAGGTCCGGGGACGGGGCGAGCAAGGCGGTCGCCTCGGCGAACGCGGCGCGCAGTTCGGATTCGAGGCCGCTCATGAGGACGTCCCTTCGGCGGGCAGGAGTGCCCTAAGTCGCGACATGGCCCGTGCGTGCTGGGATTTGACGGTGCCGATGGAGCAACCGAGAGTCTTCGCCGTCTCCGCCTCGGTCAGGTCGTCGAAGTATCGGAGGACGAGGACCGCGCGTTGCCCTACAGGGAGTTGCCGGACGCCATCGAGCAAGGCCGCCCGGGCGGGGACCGCTTCGAGCTCCAGGTCGAGCACCGTCGGAAGCCGGACGTCGTCGATGTCGACGTCGCTCGGTCGGCGATGCCGCCGCCACGAGTCGGTCGCGGCATTGACCATCATCTTTCGGACGTACGCCTCCGGGACGTCGGTCTGGCGGATCCGAGCCCATCGCCGGTACGCCTTCTCCAAGGCCGTCTGCAGCAGGTCCTCGGCCTCGCCGAGGTCGCCGGTCAGAAGGTACGCGCTGCGCAGTAGTCGCGCGGAACATGCCGCCACGAATAGTTCAAAGTCCGTCGACTCCGTCGAGCGCATCCCCCACCCCATCTCGCCTGCACAATGTTGACGACATTCGGGGGCCGAATGGTTGTCGCATGCTTCGATTCGGGGGCTCAGGCCTCCTGAGGACTACGCCTCCTGAGGGCTACACGTCCTGAGGGCGGGCGTCGAGCTCCGCGATTAGCCTCTTCGTCGCGAGCAGCCGGAAACTTTCCTCCGCCCAGTCGCAGAGGACGTCCAGCGGCGGGTGCGCCCCGGAGAACTCGACCGTGACCCAACCCGATTTGCCCAGGCCGTACGTCGTCGGGGAGACGCCGGGCGACGCCAGGGCCGCTTCGTGGGACTCCGCCAGCTTCATGCCGACGACCTGCGGATCGCGGTCGGGGACACCACCGAACACGACGATCTTCTTGCCGACCTTCACGACGTCCTCGTCCCACGGATGGTCGAGCCAGGCGCTGGGCAACGTCAGTGCGAAGGCCAGGACCTCGTCACGCACGGTCATGATCGGCACTGTACGACTCGGCGACGCTTGCCGACAGTGCGGCCAACACCGCCGCCAGTTGGTCGCGGGTGACGTCGTGGATCAGCCGCCCCGCCTCGAACTTCTGCTTCGCGCTGGGCACCTCCAGCGTCGCGACGATGTGGGCGCCGTGGGCACGCAGGGTCTGGCCGATCGCCTGTTGCGCGTTGGCGCCGCCGCCGAGAGTCGAGGAAGCGCTGAGGACTGCCACGGCCTTGCGGTGCAGGTCCCCGGTACCCACGAGCCAGTCGAGGGCGTTCTTGAGGACGCCCGGCAACGAGAACGCGTACTCGGGAGTGGCGATCAGGACGGCGTCCGCGCCGGCCACCTCCGCGGACCAGCGGGCGACGGTGGGTGGCAGGTGGTCGGCGTACGCCGGGTCGAAGAACGGCAGCTCACCTATCGACGCGGCGAAGTTGAGGTCCGTGCCGGCGGGGAGGCACTCGGCGGCCGCGCGCAGGAGCGCCGTGTTGTTCGAGGTGTCGCTCAGGCTGCCGGACACGGCG
>JAVEEB010000113.1 GCA_030840665.1 Frankiaceae bacterium
CGGGAGGGGCTAGACGTACCGCTCGAGGATCGACGACTCCGCCAGCCTGGACAGGCCCTCACGTACACCGCGGGCGCGGGTCTCGCCCACGCCTTCCACCTCGAGCAGGTCGTCGATCGACGCGGCCAACAGCTTCTGCAGGCCACCGAAGTGCTCGACCAGGCGGTCGACGATGCTCCGCGGCAGGCGCGGCACCTTCGCGAGCAGCCGGTAGCCGCGCGGGCTGACCGCGGTCTCCAGCTGGTCGGACGAGCCGCCGTACCCGATCGCCTTCGCGACGACGGCGAGGTCCAGCAGTTCGGTGCCGGTCATGTCGTCGAGGTCGGCCAGCACGTCCTCGACGCTGCGCGGCTTGCGCCCGCCGAGGGGGATGTAGTCGCGGATGATGAGCTCGCGTTCCGGTTCGACGCCCGCCATCAGTTCCTCGAGCTGCAGGGCGAGCAGCCGTCCGTCGGTGCCGAGCTCGACGACGTAACCCTCGATCTCGCTGGCGATGCGTCGCACCATCTCGAGCCGCTGGCTGACCGCGAGCGCGTCGCGCACCGTGACGAGGTCTTCGATCTCCAGTGCGGACAGGGTGCCGGCGACTTCGTCGAGGCGCATCTTGTAACGCTCGAGCGTCGCAAGGGCCTGGTTGGCGCGGGAAAGGATGGCGGCCGAGTCGTCGAGCACGTAGCGCCGCCCGCCGATGTACAGGGCGATGATGCGCATCGACTTGCTGACGGCGATGACCGAGAAGTTGCACTGCCGCGACACGCGTTCGGCGGTCCGGTGCCGCGTGCCGGACTCTTCCGACGGGATGTCGGGGTCCGGGACGAGGTGCACCGCGGCCCGCACGATGCGGGTGGCGTCCGCGTTGATGACAACCGCGCCGTCCATCTTCGCGAGCTCGCGCAACCGGGTGGAGGAGAACTCGACATCCAGCACGAAGCCGCCGCTGCAGACGCTCTCGACGGTGCTGTCGTAGCCGAAGACGATGAGCGCGCCGGTGTTGCCGCGCAGGATCCGCTCGAGGCCGTCCCGCAGCGCCGTGCCGGGGGCCACCGTCGCAAGCACGGACCGTAGACGGTCGTCGCGCTCGTTCGTCACCACGTTGTTGTCCTCGCACCCGCCGGAGTTGTCGGCCAGTCTATCGGCGCGCCTGTGCCCACGCTGGATGCCTCGCCCGGCACGAATAGCGCCGCTTCATTCAGGCCTGGACCGGCAGGTGGACCACGTCCGCCAAGCCGGTCGGGAGGTTGACCACCCGCGGCGACCGGGCGAGCGCCACCAACGCCTCGCGGATGTCGGCCACCTCGGTGACCCGCATGCCCGCCGGTGCGGCCCCGCTGCCGGGGGGCACGAGGGCGCGCGTGTAACCCTGCCGGGCCGCCTCCGCCAGCCGGCGCGACACCCCGCTCACGCGCCGGATCTCGCCGGCCAGCCCGACCTCGCCGAGCACGATCATGCGATCCGGGAGCGGCCGGTCGGTGATGGAACTCGCGATGGCGAGGGCCAAGGCCAGGTCGGTCGCCGGCTCCGCGAGGCGCACGCCGCCGACGGTGGAGGCGTACACCTCCTTGTCCGAGACCTTGAGCTGCGCGCGGCGCTCGAGGACCGCCAGCACCATCGCGACCCGGCTGCTGTCGAGGCCGCTCGTCGCGCGGCGCGGCGTGGGGGCCGGTGTGGCGGCGACCAGCGCCTGCACCTCGGCGATCAACGGCCGGCGGCCTTCCAGGGTGACGGTGATGCACGAGCCGGGCGCGGGCGGCCCGGAGCGCGAGAGGAACAGTCCACTCGGGTCGGCCAGGCCGACGAGCCCCGTCTCCGTGATCTCGAAACAGCCGATCTCGTCCGCCGGCCCGTAGCGGTTCTTGACCGCGCGGATGACCCGCAACGCCGTGTTGCGCTCGCCCTCGAACTGCAGCACGACGTCGACCAGGTGTTCCAGGACGCGCGGCCCGGCGATGGAGCCGTCCTTCGTGACGTGACCCACCAGCACCGTGGGGATGCCGCGGTCCTTGGCGACGCGGATCAGGGCGGTCGCCACGGCGCGCACCTGGGTCACGCTGCCGGCGGACCCGTCCACCTCCGCACAGCTGAACGTCTGCACCGAGTCGAGCACGATGAAGCCGGGCCGCACCGCGTCGATGTGCGCCAGCACGGCGCCGACGTCGTTCTCCGCGGCCAGGAACAGGTGCGGGTTGAGGGCGCCGACGCGGGCGGCGCGCATCCGCACCTGCGCCGCGGACTCCTCGCCCGTCACCACCAGTGCGGGGAGGTCGGGGCGGGCACACCGGGCCGCCACCTCGAGCAGCAGCGTCGACTTGCCGACGCCCGGCTCGCCCGCGAGCAGCAGCACCGACCCGTCCACGATCCCGCCGCCCAGCACCCGGTCGAACTCGTCGATGCCCGTCGCGCGGAAGGAGGCGGCGGTGAGGTCGACGTGCCCGATCGGCACGGCGTCCGTCGTCACGACCCCGACGCGGACCGCGCGCGCCGGCAATCCGGCGCCCACCTCGGCAACCGTGCCCCAGGCCTGACACTCCGGGCAGCGGCCCACCCACTTCGCGCTCGTGAGGCCGCAGTCTGTGCAGCGGTACGCCGCCGCTCGGGGTGCCGATTTCGCCATGGGGCGCAACTTAATCGGCGGCACCGACAAAGCGTTCATCCCGCGCCGCCGGTCCCACCACTCGGCTCGCCAACGGTCGTACGCTTCCGTTCGTGACCTCGCCCGAGACGCTGAGCAATTGGTCGGGGACGGTGACCTTCCGCCCGTCGCGGATCCTCCGGCCGCGGACGCTCGACGAGCTCCGCGAGGTCGTCGCGGCCTCGACGAAAGTGCGGGCCATCGGCACGGCGCACTCGTTCAACCTGATCGCCGACACCAGCGGCGACCTCGTCAGCGTCGGCGGCCTGCCGCCGGAGATCGTGATCCACCCCGCCGCGTCCACGGTGAGCGTCGGCGCGGGCGTCCGGTACGGCGAGCTCGCCGGTCCCCTGCACGAGGCGGGGTATGCGCTGCGCAACCTCGGCTCGCTCCCGCACATCTCGATCGCCGGCGCGTGTGCGACGGGCACCCACGGGTCCGGAGCCGGCAACGGCTCGCTGGCCACGGCCGTGGCAGGTATCGAGTTCGTCACGGCGACCGGCGACGTCGCTCAGCTGACGCGGGCCGACGCCGCCTTCGCCGGGGCGGCGGTCTCGCTCGGCGGCCTCGGCATCGTCACGCGGATGACGCTGGACATCGTGCCGACGTACGAGATCGAACAGATCGTGTACGACGACCTCCCCACCAACGCCCTCCTCGCGGACTTCGACGACATCATGGATTCGGCGTACAGCGTCAGTGTTTTCACGGACTGGCGGGCCGAAAGATCCAACCAGGTCTGGCAGAAATCGCTGGTCGGTGCCCGAGCGGAGCCGCCGCGGGCAGCAGTCCGGGCCGACGGTCCGCGGCACCCGTTGCCGGGTGTCAGCGCCGAGAGTTGCACGGAGCAGGACGGTGTCGCCGGGCCCTGGCACATGAGGCTGCCGCACTTCCGGCTGGAGTTCACCCCGAGCAGTGGCGACGAGATCCAGACCGAGTACTTCGTCGCTCGCGCCGACGCCGTGGCCGCCCTGCGTGCCCTCGAGCCGCTCGCC
>JAVEEB010000165.1 GCA_030840665.1 Frankiaceae bacterium
TGTCGTCGACTACCTCGGCACCCATCAGCACCTGGCAGCGGATCTCCGTGCGGAGGTGCAGGGCGACGGGTCGCTCGTCGTACAAACGGGGGATCAGCGCTTCTACGAAGGGCTGCTCGCTTTCCGCTTCCCGATGGTCCTGTCCGGCAAGGGCACCGTGCGTGAGGCGTACAACGACAAGCTCCAACGTTTCGACGTGTCCGTGGACATCGTCAACGATCGGTTCGGACACCTGTACAGCTATCGCGGGTGGTTCGTGAATCACCGGCTGCCCCTGCCGCCCACCGGCGTGCCGGCGACAGTGAAACCGGAACGCGAGGAGCGCCGGGAGTAGGCGTGTGCGTGGATTTCGGTGAACGGCCTGCTCAGTAGGCTGTCGGCCGACCACCTTTCCGAAGGAGAACGCGCAATGGCTGACAAGCCCGAGATCGACTTCCCCGAAGGCACCCCCCCGAGCAACCTCGAGATCACCGACCTCCTCGTCGGTGACGGCGCTGAGGCGACCCCCGGGCAGACGGTCACCGTCCACTACGTCGGAGTCGCCTTCTCGACGGGCGAGGAGTTCGACGCGTCGTACAACCGGGGGGATCCTTTCGTCTTTCCGCTCGGCGCGCGGCGAGTCATCTCGGGCTGGGACATGGGCGTCGCGGGCATGAAGGTCGGCGGCCGCCGCAAGCTCGTGATCCCGCCCCACCTCGGGTACGGCGACCGCGGCGCCGGCGCGGCGATCAAGCCCGGCGAGACCCTCATCTTCGTCGTGGATCTGCTCGCCGTCGGCTGACGCGAAAATTCTTCACCATCTTGTCGATTCGGCGGAGGCCCGTTCGACGCGTCAGTGAGAGCCCGCCGAGACCGGCACAGACAGCTCCACCGAACAGCGAAAGAGGAGACCCCAATGCGAGTCATGGTTGTGATGCCGTCCGACACGGAAACAGAAGCTGGCGTCCTGCCCTCCACCGAGATCCTCGAGGAGATGGGTGCGTTCAACGAGGAGCTCGTCAAGGCCGGCATCATGCTGGCCGGGGAAGGGCTGCGCGCGTCCAGCGAGGGCAAGCGGGTCGTGCACAGCGGCGACGGGAAGACGACCGTGGTCGACGGACCATTCACGGAGTCCAAGGAGCTGATCGCGGGCTTCTGGATCTGGCAGGTCAAGTCGATCGACGAGGCCGTCGAGTGGGCGAAGCGCGTCCCGACGGGAGCACGCGACGGCGGCACCGTGGCGCTGGAGATCCGGCCCATCTTCGAGGCTGAGGACTTCGGTGACGCGTTCACCCCCGAATTGCGCGAGAAGGAAGAAGCCCTTCGCGCGCAGGTGACCGCCCAGTAGTTGGGATGTGGGCCGCGGTCGCCGCCACCGGCACAATGGGCTGGTGACGGCGACCGCGACGCATCGAGCCATCGATGCGGTGTGGCGCATCGAGTCCGCGCGGTTGATCGCCGGGCTGACGCGCATCGTGCGCGACATCGGCGTCGCCGAAGAGCTCGCGCAGGACGCCCTGGTCGCCGCCCTCGAGCAATGGCCGGAGGCGGGCGTCCCGCACAATCCGGGTGCTTGGCTGATGACGACGGCCAAGCACCGAGCCATCGACCGGATCCGTCGCGACCAGACCTTGGCACGCAAGCTCGCCGAGCTGGGCCGCGCATCAGAGATCGCGCAGGCAACCATGCCCGACTTCACCGACAACCTCGACGACGACATCGAAGACGACCTGCTCCGCATGATGTTCACCGCGTGTCATCCGGTGCTGTCGAAGGAGGCTCGCGCCGCGCTCACGCTGCGCGTCATCGGCGGGCTCACGACCGACGAGATCGCGCGGGCGTTCCTCGTCGGCGAGGCGACCATTGCCCAACGGATCGTGCGCGCCAAACGCATGCTTGCCGACGCCGACATCCCGTTCGAGGTGCCGCTGGCCGCCGAACGCGCCGACCGGCTGTCGTCGGTGCTCGAAGTCATTTACCTCATCTTCAACGAGGGCTATTCCGCCACCGCGGGAGATGACTGGTTGCGCCCGGGGCTGTGCGAGGACGCGCTGCGGCTCGGTCGCATCCTCGCCGAGCTCGCTCCCACCGAGCCCGAGGTCCACGGACTCGTTGCCCTGCTGGAGATTCAAGCGTCGCGATCCCGAGCTCGCGTGCGGGCCAACGGCGAGCCGGTGCTGCTGCTCGAGCAGGATCGCGGCCGCTGGGACTTCCTGCTCATCAATCGGGGGCTCGCCGCTCTGGAGCGCGCGGCCGCCCTGGGCCAGGTGCAGGGCCCGTACGTATTGCAAGCCGAGATCGCCGCCTGCCATGCGCGTGCACGTGTCCCGGGCGACACGGACTGGGCCCGGATCGTGAGCCTGTACGAACAGCTCGCGGTGGTGAACCCGTCGCCGATCGTGGAGCTCAACCGTGCGGTCGCCGTCACGATGGCGCTCGGCGCGGAAGCCGGGCTGGCGATCCTCGACCGCATCGCCGACGACCCATCGCTGCGCAACTACCACCTGCTGCCCAGCGTTCGCGGGGATTTCCTCGCCCGCCTCGGCCGGGTCGACGAGGCGCGTCTCGAGTTCGAGCGGGCCGCCGGCATGACGCGCAACTCCCGCGAACGCGACCTATTGCTGGAGCGCGCTCGCGCGTCGCGCGGCTGAATCGACGGGCCGGTCGCACGATGGACCCATGACCCCTCCCAACAACGCCGCGCCACCCTCGGTCCAGCTCGTCCACCCCGTGGTGGTCGCGCACCGTGAACACCGCGCCGCCAACGTGCAGCTGCGGATCGCCGACGCGATCACCAAGTTCGCCGGCACGATGATGTTCGTCTACATCCACATCGCCGGGTTCGGGTTGTGGATGCTGTTCGCAGAGGACAACCCCTGGCAGACCCTGACGCTGATCGTCAGTCTCGAGGCAATTTTCCTGTCCACGTTCGTGATGATCGGCCAGAACCGTCAGTCCGCCTTCGCGGCCGCGAAGGCCAACCACGACTTCGTCGCGCAGGAACTGGAGCTGCAGACCAACACGGAGCTCACCCGACGGATCCACGAGCTCACCACCGAGATCCACGAGAACGTGATGCGCAAGCAGCCGTAGAACGAGCATGCGGCGCTGCCCCACGGTCCCGGAGCGACCGGCAGTGCTGCAACGGTCAGGCGGAGGCGCCGGCCGCCTGAGGAGCACCGAGCCGATCGAGCACGTCCGCCGCGGTCCGCCGCGCCTGAGTCACGCAGGAAGCCAGCCCGACCCCGCGGTAGCCGGCCCCGGTGACCACAAGGCCAGGCATCTCCGCGAGCGAGGCATCGATCCGGTCGACGAGCGCCTGATGGCCGACCGTGTATTGCGGCATCGCTTTCGGCCACCGCTGGACGATCGCCTCGACGGGCTTCCCCGTGAGGCCCATCGTGAGGACGAGCTCCCCGTGCACACGCTCGACCAGCTCGTCGTCGGAGAGCTCCGTGAAACGCGTGTCGCCGTGCCGGCCAACCGTGGCCCGGATGAGGACGGTCGCCGGGTCGCGCAGGTGTGGCCATTTCGTCGACAGCCAGCTGCACCCCACAAGCAGCAGCCCTTCCGACGGCGGCACCAGGAAGCCCGTTCCGTCGAGTTCGCGTGGCAGGGCATCGCGCGGATACGCGAGGATCGTGACGGCAACGTCGGCGTACGGCACCTCGGCGGCTGCCGCGGCCGCGGGGGGTGCGATCCCGCTGAGCAACCGCGCGGTGGCGAAGGCCGGCGTCGCGAGGACGACGGCGTCGGCCTCGATGATGCCGCCGCCGCGGAGGCCGAGCAGGTATTCGCTGCCGTCCCGGGAGAGGGTGTCAACGCGCCGACCGAGTTCAACCACGCAGTCGCTCGCCGTCGTCAGCGCGTCGATGAGGTGCGTAAGGCCACCGTCAAGGCCGACCAGCGCAGGACCGGCTTGCACCGGGACCCGCCGTGCGCGGGTGCCCAGATAGATGCTGCGGGACGAGCGGGTGAGCGCCTCGACCTCCGGCACCGCGCTGCGCGCGCTGAGAAGGTCCGCTCGACCGGCGTGGATGCCACCGAGCAGGGGGTCCACCAACCTCTCGAACACTTCGGCGCCGAGCCGAGGGCGCAACAGCTCGCCCACCGACAGGTCCTCACCGGGAACGGGGCGGCGTCGGGGCAGGACGAGGTCCGCAGCGGCGCGAAGGACCCCGACAGGTGACAGCAGCCCGGATCGCAGCAGCTGGAAGACCTTCTGTGGCACGCCGAACAGGTTGCTGGGAGGTAGGCGACGCAGCCGCGCGCGGGACCACACGAAGGCATCCCGGTGCCCAGGCGTGACGACGCCATCGACGAGGCCCAGCTCCTCCACCAGGGAGGCCATCGCGGGCACGCGGACCAGCATCGCGTCGGGGCCGACGTCCACGGCGTGGCCGGCGATCTCGCGGGTGCGGACCTTGCCGCCCAGCCGGTCGCTGCCCTCAATGAGAGTGATCCGCAGGTCTGGCCCGCCGAGTCGCCGGAGGAAGTAGGCCGTCGCCAGCCCACTGACACCCCCGCCGACGATGACGATTCGTCGCTGGGTAGTCATGCGCTACAACCCCTTTGGCTCGGCGACGTTGCCGGTCAACCGAGGGTGTCGTGACACCAGATGGCGAGACAGGGCCGATGGTCCTGCACCGCCGGGACGTTGCGCGCGCGGCCCCTTCTCAACGCGAAAAAGCGCCACCAGCTCCCATCGAGGAAGCTGGTGGCGCCTTGTTCGTACGAGGTTCTACTTGGTACGACGGGGGCGTGCACCGAGGCCGCCGTCGGCGCGGGGGGCCCCACCTGTGCGGCGTTGCGCGCCACCGGCGCCCCCGTAGCTCGAGCCGCCGGGGCGACCGCTGCGACGCGGCGCCGAGCGGGTCGGCTCCGGTGCGAACAGGGCCGCCGACATCTCGGGGTCGACATACTCCGCGGCCGGGCCGACGACGTCGCGGATCTCGCGGGCGCCGGCGATGACGGCCGTTTCGGTCGGGCGGATCGCCGCGCCGCGCATCAGCGAGGCGACTTCACGGCGCTGGTCCGGCATCGCGACGGTGACGACCGTGCCCGAGGCGCCGGCACGGGCGGTGCGGCCCGATCGGTGCAGGTACGCCTTGTGTTCGGCAGGCGGGTCGACATGCACGACGAGCGCGATGTCGTCGACGTGGATGCCTCGCGAAGCGATGTCGGTGGCGACGAGCACGCGCACCTTCCCGCTCGAGTACGCCGCGAGGTTGCGCTCGCGCATGCGGTGGCTGAGGTCACCGTGCAGGTCGACCGCGGGAATGCCGGCAGCCGTGAGGTTGGCGGCAAGCTTCATCGCGCCGTGCTTCGTACGCGTGAACAGCAGCGAGCGGCCCTGGCCGGACGCCAATTCCTGAACCACCGCATGCTTCTGGTCGCGGACGACGGTGAGCACGTGGTGCTCCATCGTGGCGGCCTGCGACTCGGTCGAGACGACCTCGTGCGTGACCGGGCTGGTGAGGTAGCGGCGGACCAGACCGTCGACGGCCCGGTCGATCGTCGCGGAGAACAACATCCGCTGCCCGGCCGGCGTCGCGTCGAGAAGTCGCTGGACCGGCGGGAGGAAGCCGAGGTCGGCCATCATGTCGGCCTCGTCGAGCACGCTGACCTCGACCTTGTCCAAGCGGCAGAGGCGCTGCTTGATGAGGTCCTCGAGGCGGCCGGGGGTCGCGATGAGGACGTCGAGGCCCTGCTTGAGGGCGCTGATCTGCTTGTTGTACGGGACGCCGCCGACGACGACGGCGGTGGTCAGGCCGAGCGCCTTGGCCAGCGGCACGAACGTCTCCGCCACCTGGGCGGCGAGCTCGCGGGTCGGCACGAGGATCAGCGCGCGCGGGCGGAGCGGCACGAGCTCGGTCTTGGAGCGGGAGAGCGCGGCGACGGTCGGGATGGCGAAGGCGATGGTCTTGCCGGAGCCGGTGCGACCGCGTCCGAGGACGTCGCGGCCGGCGAGGGAGTCGGGCAGCGTGGCTGCCTGGATGGGCGTGGGCTGGGTGATGCCCGCCGAGGCGAGCACGTCGGACAGGTCGGCGGGGACGCCGAGCTCGAGGAACGAGGTCAAGGG
>JAVEEB010000243.1 GCA_030840665.1 Frankiaceae bacterium
GACGAGATCCGGGTCGTGAGGGTCGGGAAAGACGGCGACGTCGGCGGCGCGGCCCAAGCCGCGTATCGCGAGCCGCGAGAACTAAATGGCCGCGCCACAGCCCACGAGGACATTTCGATCCAGCGGACGGGTGACGGGCTGGCCGCTCGCGTGATCCCCGCGGATCTCCACCGACCCATCCCGTTGCAGCGAGACCCGCCACGGTTGTGCGTTGCCGAACGAGGGCGCCAGCTGAACTGCCCCGACGAGAAGGTGGCGTTCGTCGTCGGTCAACGGCCCGACGTCGGCTGACGGGACGGCGTGCAAGCGCGCCCGGCCGCGGGCCTGAGCCGGCTGCGCGGTCGCCGAGAACAGCCGCCGACCGATGCGCTGCGCCCAGTGTTCGATCTCGGTCCACGCGCGGAAATCTCCTGCCTGCGCTGAGGGAGTCGTGATCGCCTCGCGCTCGCGCCACGTAAGAGTGTCGCCGGCCAACCGCCCCGCAAAGACGACATGTTCCAACGCGCCGGTCGCGTGGACCAGCTCGTCTACCGCGGCGGGGTCGATGCCTTTCAGGTCGCCCGCGGCGACAGGGCCACTGGAAAACATCCAGACGGGCAGGTGCCGCAGTGAGCCGGACCACTGCGCCGCGAACTGCTCCGCGACGGGGAGCCACCGGCCGAAGTACACCGCACTGCCGATGACGGCGGCGTCGTAGCCGGTGACATCGAGCACGTCCGTCATGTGACGCAGGTCGACGGTCAGCTCGGTGCTCCCGAGCGTGTCAGCGATGCGGGAGGCGATCTCGGCGGTCGACCCATGCGTGCTCGCGTAGGCGACGAGAACCTTCATGGCGTGGTCCTTCCGAGGTCGGCGCCCGGTCCGCGCCATAGGGCCCGCTCGGGCGGCTTGCAGCGCACCTCATTGGCACTCTTTGAGCATCGGCTTGCGGCAGCCGCCCAACCTGAGCCGCACGTCCCGCTTGGCGGGGTCGAAGGTCCCCACCGAGCCGCCGCTCAGGGCCCTGTTCTGAGCCGGCGCCGGGTTGGCGGAGGTGTCAGTAGTGGATCGCCCCGCGCGCGCCGCCGCCGGCCGCGATGACGTCCCCGGTGATGGCGACGCTGCGCGGCGAGGCCAAGAACGCGACGACGTTGGCCACCTCGGCGGCCGTCACGTTCCGGCCGATGCTGGTGCCGACTGCGAGCTGGGCCGCGAGTTCGTCGGGGGTGATGCCAAGATCCGCCGAGCGCGAGGCGAGCATCGATGCGGTGCGCTCCGTGATGGTGCGCCCGGGATGCACCACGGTGACGTTGATGCCGAGGGGGCCGAGCTCGTCGGCGAGGTTCTTCGTCAAGGCCACGACGGCGACGTTGCGAATCGAGCCGGCGATGGACCCGCTCTGGCGCGCGTTGAGCCCGCTGATGTTGATGATGCGGCCCCACCCCGAGGCCGCCATGTGTGGAGCGACGGCGCGGGCGCAACGCAGGTAGCCGACGACTTTCGTATCGAGTTCTGCGTGCAGTGCGTCGTCGCTGAGCGTCGCAAGTGTGGGTGTGGCGTTGGAGCTCGATGGCGTGGCGGCCGCGTTGACCAGGATGTCCACGCCGCCCAGCTCGCCGACGACGGAGTCGACCATGGCGCGCACCGCCTCGTCGTCCGTTGTGTCAGCTTGTACGGCGACCACGCGGGTGCCGTGCGCCGCGATCCGCGCGGCCGCCGCCTGGAGGGCCTCCAAGTCGCGAGCGACGAGGGCGACGTCGGCCCCTTCGGCGGCCAGGAGATCCGCGATGGCCAGGCCGATGCCACGGTTGCCCCCGGTCACGATCACTCGCTTGCCACGCAGCTGCAGATCCATGGATAGCAGTCTGATACACCGCCTACGCGGGTCGTACACGGCGCCTCTGCGCGATCATGGACAGAGAAAACGCCCCGCTCTCTGCGCACGGCGCAGATCACAGGGCGTTTCAGGTGGGGTGAGTGATGGGATTCGAACCCACGACAACCCGGACCACAACCGGGTGCTCTGCCAACTGAGCTACACCCACCATTTGCCGCCGGCCCAAGGACCGACTGCGGAAGTGTATCCGGATCAGCGCCTCGCCGCGCGGGGTGGCCAGCGCTGAGCGTCAGTGCTCGGCCGGCAGCTCGCTGATCGGGACGTCCGCGGAGCCGGGTCCCTCGGGAACAGTCGTGGCGGTCGCGCCCAAGATCCCCTGGGCGAGCGCCTGGCAGGCTTCGGTGGTCGGGCCGGGCTGCGGCACGAAGACGGCGGCCCGGTAGTAGCGCAGCTCGTCGATGCTCTCGCGGATGTCCGCGAGCGCCCGGTGGCCGCCCGACTTGGTCGGCGAGGCGTAGTAGGCCCGCGGGTACCACCGGCGGGCCAGCTCCTTGACGCTCGAGACGTCGACCATACGGTAGTGCAGGAAGCCGTCGAGCTCCGGCATGTCGCGGGCGATGAAGCTGCGATCCGTGGCGATCGAGTTGCCGCACAGCGGCGCCTTCTTCGGCTCCGGCGCGAACCTTTTGATGTACGCCAGGACCTGCTGCTCCGCGTCGGCAACGCTCACGGTCGACTCGCGAACCGCTTCGGTCAGCCCGGACGCCTTGTGCATCTCGAACACGAACGGGGTCATGGCGGCCATCGTGTCGTCAGGCGCGTGAATGACGATGTCGAGGCCCTCGTCGTCGACGACGTTCAGCTCGGAGTC
>JAVEEB010000249.1 GCA_030840665.1 Frankiaceae bacterium
GTGCCCGCCCCGATGATCGTCTGCGTCGCGAGCGCCGTGGCCGTCTCCTCATCCAGGCCGAACTCGACGCCGGCCGCGATCATCGCCTCGGCGAGGTAGAACACGTACGCGGGCCCGCTGCCCGAGACGGCGGTCACGGCGTCGAGCTGCGACTCGGTGACCCGGCGCACCGGTCCGAGCGGTGCGAGCAGGGCCTCCGTCGTCGCGAGGTGCTCGTCGGCCGCCGCCGAGCCCACCGCGACCGCGCTCATGCCCTCGCCGACCAGCGCGGGGGTGTTGGGCATCACGCGGACCACGGGGGTGCCGGCAGGCAGGCGCTCCTCGATGAACCGCGACGTGACGCCGGCGGCGATCGACACGGCCAGGGCGCCCGGGCGGTAGGACGGGGCAAGCTCGACGAGGACCGCCCCGAGATCCTGGGGCTTGACGGCGAGGACGACCACGTCGGCCTCGGCCACGGCAGCGTCGTTGGAGACCACGGCGACGCCGTACCGATCGCTCAGGTACGAAGCGCGAGTCGCGTCCTTCTCGGTGACCACGATGTCGCCCGGCGACCGGCCGGCCCGCAACAGTCCCGCGAGGATCGCCTCGCCCATCTTTCCGGCACCGATGATCGCAACAGTCATGCGGTCATTGTGCGTTGAGCACCGAGGACGCCCCCGCGGAGGGATCCGTGCCGGCCGCGAGGTGCAGGCGCGCGAACGCCAGCGCCTCCGCCAGGTCGCCCTCACGGTCGGCCCGCGACGGGGCACGCCGGGTGTTGACCTCGACGCAGATATGGCCGGTGTAGCCCGCCGCGGCGAGGTCCATGAGCAGCGCGGCGCACCGCTGCGAACCGCGGCCGGGGATCAGGTGCTCGTCCTTGCCGGTGCCCATGCTGTCCGCCAGGTGCACGTGGGAAAGGCGCGCGCCGAGAATGGCGGCGAGGGTCGGCGCGTCCTGCTGCGCGGTGCCCGAATGGGACACGTCGAGGGTCGCGAAATGCGGGTTGATGCGGGTGACGTCCCAGTGCGGCGCGTAGGCCGTCAGGGCCCGCCCGGCGCCCCGGATCGGGAACATGTTCTCCACGGCCACCCGCACGCCGGTGCCGTGCGAGAGCTGTTCGATCCCGTCGAGGAAACGGCGGGCGTATTCGCGCTGCCAACGAAACGGCGGGTGTACGACGACCACGCCGGCTCCCAGGTCGGTCGCCATCTCGATCGACTTGCGCAGCTTCACCCACGGGTCGGTCGTCCAGACGCGCTGCGTCACCAGGAGGCAGGGCATGTGGACCGCGACGACGGGGATCTCCCACTGCTCCGCGAGCCGCTTGAGAGTGACCGAATCCTGGCTGACGGGGTCGGTCCAGACCATGACCTCGATGCCGTCGTACCCCAGCGTCGACCCGATCTCGAACGCGTCGGCGGTGGTCTCGGGGTAGGCGGAAGCCGTCGACAACGCGACGCGAACAGGCGTGGTGCGGGAGACGTCGATGGTTTCCTCCTCCCTCACCGTAGGCTTTCGTGTCATGCCCGAGGTTTCGCTTGATTTCCCACGTGAGTGGATTGAATTTCCCGACCCCGCCAACGACGACGAGATCTTCCGCTGCGACCTCACGTGGCTGACGTCGAGCTGGCACTGCATCTTCGCCGCCGGCTGCAAAGGCGTCGATGCGACCCGCCCCAATGATGGCTGTTGCAATCATGGCGCGTACTTCACGGATGCCGACGACGAGAAGCGGGTCCGCGCGTACACGGAGCAGTTGACGCCTGAGCTGTGGGAGAACCACCGCGAGGGCCGCAAGGGGATCGCGACGACGCTGCGCGAGGAAGACGAAGACGGGGTGATCGAGAAGCGGCGCCGTACCCGGATCGTCAACGGCTCGTGCATCTACTTCAACTCGGCCGAGTTCCCGGGCGGGATGGGCTGCGCGCTGCACCACCTCGCGGGCAAGCTCGACGTGCACTTCATGGAGACGAAGCCCGAGGTGTGCTGGCAGGTGCCGGTGCGGCGGGCGTTCGACACCCGGACCTACGCCGACGGGCACGAGGTGCTGGTCACGACGATCACGGAGTTCGACCGGCGGTCCTGGGGGGAGGGCGGCCACGACTTCGACTGGTGGTGCACGGGTGCGCCGGAGGCCCACGGGGCGCGGGAGCAGGTGTGGCAGTCGTATGCGGCCGAGCTCACCGACCTGATGGGGCCGGCGGGTTACGCGGCGCTCGTGAAGTTCTGCGTGAAGCGCAACAAGTCGGCCAAGCCGAACGCGGTCCACCCGGCGACGAAGAAGGCCGCCTCCCCCGGCTACCGCAAGCTGCTCCCGCTGGTGTTCTGACCTGCGGTGACGTTTCCTTCGGAGCGCAAACAGCAGCGCGACGCCGCGGCCCTGGCGAGACGGCTCGAGTCGTTACAGCTCCCCGCCGTGCCCCTGCGGCGCCACGCCGATCTCGGGCTGCCGATGCAGGAGCGAGGTGGACGTTGGGGGCGGAATCCGTCCGCAGTCGGGATCGGCGCACGTGAGGACGCCGCCGCGTTGTACCGACGTGCCGATGGGTCCGACGGCGCACTCGTTCGGCACGTCGCGCCAGACAGCACCGAGGAGCGCCTGCTGCCAACCGTGGGCGACCTCCTCACCGCGGTGCAGCCCCTGAGCGGCGGGCGGACGGCAGTGCTGGTCCAGGACACGCGAAATGCGGATCCGCAGACGTGTGCCACGGCATTGACGCTGATCGGCGCCGACGGCCTGGAACTCGCCACGGCCGAGGCCGGTCCGGACACGGTGGCTCTCCTGGCGACGACCGATGACCGCCTGTGGGTCGGGTACGGCGACATCGGTCACTACGCCCACCATCCGCTGGCATGGCAGGGGCTGGCCGTGTTCGACCCGCAGCTCATGGCGCCGCGCGCGTGGCGGGTCTCGGATCTTGCGCTCCTCAACGTTTCGGACGATGTCGTGCACGCGTCGGGCTATAGCGACGAGACGGTCCTGCGCATCGCGGGAGGAGCAGCCCAGCCATTCGCGGCCGGATGGCAGACGTACTCGACGTTGCTCGTCGACGGTGACCGCGCCGTGCTCGTGGGCGGCACCCTCGGCCTCTCTTACGACGACGTCTACGTACGCGGCGCTGCCCTCCAGGCGTGGGATGTAGCCGTCCCGATTGCGATGCAGGACGGCGCGATGCACCCCGTCGGCCCCGCGGTGCGACTGGTTGCACCCGACGGCGCGGAGCTGCCGCGCCGGCGCTCCTGGACGGCGCGCGGCCCCCATCTGCACGTCGTGGCGGGCCGCGAGTGGTGGCGCCTCGACCTAGACAACCTGCCGTTCCACTGACGCGGAACCGGCGAAAGTCGCTGTCGCGCCGACAACCCTGAGTTTGACCGCCGCGACCGGGGATGTGGCCGCGCAGAGACGATTCTTATGGCTGGGTCCAGTTTACTTCTGCGCTGGTGCAAGCCGAGACCCC
>JAVEEB010000303.1 GCA_030840665.1 Frankiaceae bacterium
CCCGGGTTCGGGGCGCAGGTCGTACGGAAGCGGGGCCTCGTAGGCGCCGGCGTCATAGCCGGGCCCCTGGTAGGCGTTCGAGTCCGGCGCGGCATACCGGTCCGCGGGCTGCGGCCCGTCGAGCGGGGAGGGCTGCGAACCTGACGCGGACTCGCCGGCCGGGGACGGGGCGCCGACACCGACCCCGGATCGCAACCGGCCGATCTCCGCGTCGCGCACCGACAGCTCGGTGGACAGGCGTTCGAGAACCGCGTCCACCTCGTCCATGCGATAGCCGCGCAGCGCCATGGTGAACCGCAACGACTCCACGTCGGCCGCAGACACAGGATCCGCGGGCAGGAGCGGCTCGCGGCGATCGACGGACGTGTCCGACAACGGGCTGCCGTGCCCGACAGAGACGGCGGCAACACCGAAGAGCAGGCCGGCGAGCAGCAGAACGGTGAGGACGAGCACGGCCACTCCCATGTCGAGGAACGCATGCGATCGTGCCACGCTGGGCGCCGCAACTGCAGCAGGGAGTGACAAAAGTGCGTCTGCGCCTGGGCCGTACGACCTTCGCCGAGACCAACCTGGTCGTGATGGCGATCATCAATCGCACGCCTGACTCGTTCTTCGACAAGGGCGCCACCTTCGCGGACGAGACCGCCATGAGCGCCGTGGATGCCGCGGTGGCGGCGGGTGCGGCCATCGTCGACATCGGCGGCGTGAAGGCCGGCCCTGGTGACCACGTCGACGTCGACGAGGAGCTGCGCCGCACCGTGTCCTTCGTCCGGGCGGTTCGCGAGCGGTACCCAGAGGTGGTGATCAGCGTCGACACGTGGCGCGCCTCCGTCGGGGCAGCCGTGGTCGAGGCCGGGGCCGACCTCCTGAACGACGCGTGGGGCGGCCACGACCCCGACCTGGCGCGGGTGGCCGGGGACGCGGGCGTGGGGCTCGTGTGCACCCACACGGGCGGGGCGACGCCGCGCACCAGGCCGCACCGGGTCGCGTACGACGACGTCACCGCGGCGGTCGTGGAATGGTGCGCGCGCGAGGCCGACCGGGTCGCCCGACTCGGCGTACCGGAAGAGTCCATCATCGTGGACCCGGGCCACGACTTCGGGAAGAACACCCGCCATTCCCTGCAGCTCACCCGCGACCTCGGACAGCTCGTCGCCCTCGGCCGGCCGACCCTCGTTTCCCTGTCCAACAAGGACTTTGTCGGGGAGACGCTGGGCGGGTTGCCGCCGGAGGAACGGCTGACCGGCACCCTGGCGACGACCGCGATCTGCGCGTGGCTCGGCGCCCGGGTCTACCGCGCACATCAGGTCCGGCAAACGCGCGAGGTGCTCGACATGGTCTCCACCATCAAGGGCGACCGCGAGCCTGCCGTCGCCCGCAGGGGGCTGGCCTAGACCTCGCTCTCGAGGATCTCGGCGGCGTCCGCGCGCGGCGTGGGGCGCACCTGTGCCAGCGCGAGGAAAGCCTCCGCGACCGTGTCCGCCCACGTGACCTGCTCGGCCACCTCACGGCGCATGAACCGTTGCTCCACCAGGGCTTCGATCTGGCGCCGGAGCGGGTCGTAGAGGCCGTGCGGGTCAAGGATGACCACCGGCCGGTCGTGCCAGCCGAGCCCACGAGCCGTCCAGATCTCGAAAAGCTCCTCGAACGTGCCGATCCCGCCGGCGAGCACCAGGAACGCGTCTGCCCGCTCGTCCATCTCGCGCTTGCGCTCGCGCATGGTGGGGGCGACGACGAGCTCGTCGCTGTCGTTGTCCGCGATCTCGATGGCGAGCAGTGACGCGGGGATCACGCCGATCGTGTATGCGCCGGTCTCGCGCGCACCCCGGGCGACCGCGCCCATCGACGAGATGCTTCCCCCGCCGGAGATGAGGGTGTCGCCACGACGACCGATTTCCCGGCCGACCTCCGCCGCCAATTCGACGTACGAAGGATCAATTCTCGTGCTCGATGCGCAGTAGACGCAGATGACGGCCATGCGCCCGGAGCTTAGTGAACGATCCCGTTGTGCGTCGGCGGGAACCATTCGGCCTGCTCGCTGTGCACTTCGAGAATGTGTCGTACGGCGTCCTCGGCATCGTCCGTGACGTACATGAGATCGATGTCGCCGAGGGCGATCTTCTTGGAGTGTGCGGCCGTGTCGCGCAGCCACGCGATGAGGCCGTTCCAGTACGAAGAATTGAACAACACAACGGGAAACTTCGTCACCTTCCCGGTCTGGACGAGCGTGAGGGCCTCGAACAGCTCGTCGAGGGTGCCGAACCCGCCGGGCATCACGACGAAGGCCTGTGCGTACTTCACGAACATCGTCTTGCGGGCGAAGAAGTAACGGAACTGCAACCCGATGTCGACGTAGTCGTTCAGCCGCTGCTCGAACGGCAACTCGATGCCGAGGCCGATCGACGTGCCGTCGTTCTCACACGCGCCCTTGTTGGCGGCTTCCATGATGCCGGGGCCGCCGCCGGTGATGATGGCGTAGTCCTTCTCCGTCAGCAGCTTCGCGATGCGCTCAGCGGCGATGTAGTCCGGGTCCTTCGGGTCCGTGCGGGCGCTGCCGAAGATGCTGACGGCTTTCCCTGTCTCGGCGAGCAGACCAAAGCCTTCGACGAACTCGGCCTGGATGCGCAGGACGCGCCACGGGTCGGTGTGCACCCAGTCGCCGCTGCCCTTGTTGTCGAGCAGCCGCTGGTCGGTCGTGCTGCCGGCGTCGCCGTCCGCCTGCTGGCGGCGCAGGACGATCGGTCCCCGCCGCCTTTCCGGGACCGCGTGCCCGTGCGAGACGGCGGTCGAGTGCATGGCGCGCGCGAGTTCCTCGTGCGATCGCTGCTCGGCGGCTTCGTGCTGTTCGGCGGTGAAAGCGCCGCTGCTGTCCTCATCCATGTGGTCCACGGTAGTCATGTCGGCCGTTGGAACGGTGGGACTTAGTTGTACTGCTGAGGAAAGGTTGGTAAACGCGCCGTGTCCACGCCTCGGCCTGCCCGACCGCGGAGGCGTGGTGCCTCCGCGGTCGGGACCTCGATCGTCAGCGGCCGGCGAGGGCGCCGTAGAACCCGCGGATTTCCCCGAAGAGCACTTCGGGTGCCTCGTACGCCGCGTAGTGACCGGCGACCGAGCGCCCCTCGCCACCCTTGCCGTTGCTGTCGTACGTGTTCCAGCTGACGATGGCCGCGTGGTCGCGCTCGGCGAACGTGCGCATCGATTGGAAGTCCCCGGCGAACATCGCGAGACCGAGTGGCACCGTCGTCGGCCCCTCGGGCTTGTCCACCGCGTGCGCGTCCTCCCAGTAGAAGCGCATGGACGACGCCGAGGTCCCGGTGAGCCAGTAGATCGCCGTGTTGGCGATCACGAACTCAGGCTCGAGGTCCGGGCCGAACAGCTGCGCGTTCCAGGCGAGCAGCCCCACGGGCGAGTCGGCGAGGGCGAACGCCAGGGTCTGCGGCTGCTGGCTCTGCAGCACGTTGAAGGCGAACTTGTTGTCCATGAACCACTTGAGCTGCTCCAACGCCGCGTGATCGGCCGGCGTGAGAGTGGCGAACTCCGCCGGGTCGCCCGAGGGGAACGAAAAAACCTGCGTCACATGGACGCCCACGACGTTATCGCCGTCGATCCGGCCGATCTCGGGGCTGATCATCGAGCCGCCGTCATTGCCGATCGCGCCGTAGCGCTGGTAGCCGAGCCTGTGCATGAGCTCAACCCATGCGCGCGCGGTCCGGTAGCGGTTCCATCCCGGGGAGCGCGTCGGGCCGGAGAAACCGAAGCCGGGCAGCGACGGGATGACGACATCGAACGCCGGAGTGTCCGCCGATTCGGGGTTGGTGAGCATGTCGATGACGTCGAGGTACTCGACGACCGAACCGGGCCAGCCGTGCGTGAGGATCACCGGTGTCGCGTCCGCGCGCGCCGATCGCACATGGAGGAAATGGATGTCCTCGCCGTCGATCTCGGTCACGAACTGGGGGTACGAGTTGAGCCGCGCCTCCAGGGCGCGCCAGTCGAAAGTGTCGCGCCAGTACGCGGCGAGCTGCTGAATGCGCCCGCGGGTCTCGCCGTACGCCCCGCCGACTCCGGGCAGCTCGTCTGGCCACTGAGCCCGGGCGAGCCTGTCGGCGAGGTCGTCGAGGCGTTCCTGAGGAATTGCGACCGTGAACGGGCGGATGTCTGTCGTGGCCATGTTGATCTCCCGGTATCGAACGGAACGTTCTATTCCGTACCGTAGCAGAGCGGAACGTTCCGTTCCAGTGCTAGTGTGGAAAACATGGCAGAGACTGTTGGGCCGCCCACGGCGAGCCGTCGCGGAGCTGGGAGCGACCAGGCGATCCTCGATGCGGCAAAGCGCGTGTTCGTCGACGATCCACGCGCGACCGTCGCCGCGGTCGCCAACCGCGCCGGCGTCGGGATGAGCGCCGTCTACCGGCGCTACGCGAGTAAGGAGGAGCTGCTGCGCCGGCTGTGTCACGACGGCCTGCTCCGGTACATCGACGAGGCCGAGCGTGGGCTGGTCGAGGCGGACCCCGTCGAGGGCCTGACGCGGTTCGTCACAGGGCTGGTCGAGGCCGACGTCCATTCGTTGACCGTCTATCTGGGCGGCACGTTCACGCCGACCGAGGAGATGGGCCATTCGGCGATGCGGGCTGGTGCGCTCGCCAACGAGCTGGTCGACCGCGTCCGGGCGGCCGGGCGGTTGCGCGCGGGCGCGGTCGCCGAGGACGTCGGGTTCATCCTCGAGGCGTGCGCGGCGATCCGGTTGCCCGACCCGGACCGGACTGCAGCCCTGCGCCGCCGCGTCCTCACCCTGCTGCTGGACGGCTTCGTCACCGGCCGGGACGTGGCCGCTGCGCTGCCCGAGCCGGCTCCCGAACCAGGCGAGTCGGCGTGGCGCTGGCGCCGGTCACCGCCTTAGTAGCGCCCGACGGCGGTGGCTCGCTCAGCCGCCCGAGGAGAACTCTGCGAGCTCACCCTTGCCGCCGAGGAAACGCGTCAGCACGCGTTCGCAGTCATCGAGCTGCGAGAGTTCGACGAACTCGT
>JAVEEB010000319.1 GCA_030840665.1 Frankiaceae bacterium
CCCGCATGAGGTGCCGCTCAACTTCCTTAACCCGCGGCCCGGCACGCCGTTCGCCGACATGAACCTGCTGGACCCCAAGGACGCGCTGCGGACGATCGCAACGTTCCGGCTCGCGTTGCCGCGGACAATCCTTCGGTACGCCGGCGGCCGCGAGCTCACCCTCGGCGACCTCGGCACCCGGGCCGGGATGCTGGGCGGCATCAACGCCGTGATCGTGGGCAACTACCTCACGACGCTCGGCCGGGACGCGCGCGACGACCTCGCTCTCCTCGACGAACTGAAGATGCCCATCAAGGCTTTGTCGAAGACGCTCTAGTGGACACTTTCGTCGTACGACGAGCACGTCCTGCGGAATTGTCGGATGCCGCCGACGTCGCTGTGGCAGCTTTCCTGGCGGACGGACCGCTCAGCCACGACCAGCGCCTGCTCGCCGACGCCGTCGCCGCCGGCGAGGTCGACGAGGTGTTCACGGCGATGACGACGGACGGCGCCATCGCCGGCACCGCGTGCCTGCTGCCGAGCAAATCCGAACACTCACACGTGGCCGAGCTGGGCGAACGCGAGCTGCGGCTTCTTGCCGTCGCACCCGAACATCGTGGCCAAGGCATCGGGGAAGTGCTGCTCCACGGTTGCGCGTGGCACGCGGCCTTCGAAGGCGCCTCGGAGCTGGTGCTCTCCGCGCAACCGACCCGCACCGCGGCCCGGAAACTCTATGAGCGCTTGGGATTCGAGCGCCTTCCGAACCGCGAGTGGCACCGCGATGGCATCGACCTTCTGGTGTACGGGCTCCTCATCGAGCCGAAATGTGGGCACTGCGGGCGGCCACTCGCCGAGGGTGGGCACGAGGAGTGCGTCAGGCTGCTCGTCATGGAGCCGCCTCGCTTCTGTACGGTGTGCGCGCGCCGCATGATCGTGCAGGTGACACCCGCGGGCTGGACCGCGCGGTGCGTCGAACACGGCACCGTCGGCAACTAGGGGATCGCTGTGACACAAGACTTTGGGGACTACGAGACGACCGGCGACGACCTGTCGGAGTTCAGCCGGCTGCGCGCCCGCAGCTGGATGGCCGCCGCGCCGTACCTGGTGGCCGCACTCGCGTGCTGGATCGCCGGCGGGTTTGTCCAATATCAGTTGACACAGCTGTACATGAATGCGACCGGTGCACAACCGTCGCCCGCGCGCCAAGCCATTCTCAATACGCTCGGGACGGTCCTGACCTTCGTGGGGCTGGCGCTCTTCGTCGGTGGACTTGTCGTCGTTCTGCTGCGCCAGCACGAGCGCTGGCGCCGCGATCTCGACCTCTCGCTCGATGAAGCGACTGACCGCGACACGATCGTTGCCGCCGACCTGACCGCACCGGCACCGGACGCGACGCCGACGTACGCGCGCAGTGTCTGGGAGACCCCCACCGACCAGCAGGACCGTTAGCCGGGCACCTGCGTGGAGCGGGCTCGACGCTTCCTTGGACAGCCGTGGCGCGCCGCCCTACGATCGGCCGACCAGCACGCGACAGCGGGGGCGAGATGACCGATCCTTCGAGCGACGCCGGCCGGGGTTATGTGACGGGCGACGACGAGGGGCCGCCTGCCTACCTGTGGTTCGGTGGCTTCGCCCTCCTCGCCGGCGCGGTGCTGCTCTACACCACCTCAAGCCGGCTGATGCTGGTGCTGACGGCCTTGACCCTCATCGCCGGCCTGGCTCTGGTGACCGCAGGCCTCGTGGTGACCGCACTGTGGACGGACGCGAACGACAACGCTCAGCACAGCCGGCGGTTGCAACGCGCGGGGACTAGCCGACGGTCAGTGTCACCGTGATGTCGGGCACGTTGTCGCCCTCGACGTTGACGTCCCAGGTGCCTGGCTTGTCGAGATGCACCGTGAGTTTGCCACTCTGACCCGGCTGGATGGACGCGCTCACGCCCGCCACGGCCCCGGCGGGGTCCTTGAACTCGAGAGCCCGCGCGGCCGGCCCATTGTTGGTCAGCGTGAACTCGATCGTCTCGCCCGTCTTCGCCGTTGCCGGCGCGCCGGTGATGGCCTTGCCGTCGGTCGTCAACGCGACTTGGCGGTCTGCCGTCGCGACCGGCGAGGAAGCGGCCGCCGCAGCGCCGCCTGTCACCGTGAGCTTCGTGCGGATCCCGTCCCCGGTTTGTCCCGGCTTGCAGGCGACCTCGTACGTCGCGTCGGTCAACGTCGCGGTGATGTCCCGCGACGTGCCCGGCCCCACGTTCTCGACCTCGCCGACGACCTTCGTGAACGCCGCGCCGTCGAGCCCGTACACGTAGACCTCTGTCGTCTTTGATCCGTTGTTGGTCACGTGGAACTTGGTCGCTCCGGCCGGGACCGTCGACACCCCGAGGTCGCAGGCCGTGTCATTGGCGCTGATCGCAACCGCGGTCGAACCGGCCCCCGCCGTCGTCTTCGCCGCGCAGGCAGCGAGACCGGGCACGGCGAGCAGGGTGACGACAAGAAAAGTGCGGCGCGAGGCCATGACGGGACTCCTGGTTGACGTGCTCTTGCGGGCGCCGCTCAAGAGGCAGCAACGCCGGCGGTTGGTCGCGACGGCACGTGAGTGGCTGTGCGCGGACGGAGGAAGAAGAACGTGCCGACAATTCCCATGTACGCAACCCAGGCAATCGCCTGGAACCACGTCGTCGTCGGTGTGAAGTTGACCGTCCCCCTGAGCAGCGTGGCGTACCAGCTGTCGGGCGGGAACGTCGACGAGATGTCGAAGGCCAGCGAGTGGATCCCCGGCAGCACACCGGCCTCTTGCAGGTCGTGGATGCCGTAGGCCAGCACACCCGCCGCGACGACGATGAGGGCGACGCCGGTCCACTTGAAGAACTTGGCAAGATTGATCCGGACGGCGCCCTTGTAGAACAGGTAGCCGAGGGCCACCGCCGTCCCGAGGCCCAGGGCCGCGCCGATGACGGGCTGGGTGCTGTCTCCCGTGGCCTGCACGGCGGACCAGATGAACAGCGAGGTCTCGAGGCCCTCGCGGCCGACCGCCAGAAAGGCCGTGACGACGAGGGCGCCGGCGCCCAGCGCGAGAGCGGAGTCGAGCCGGCCCTGCAGGTCTTTCGTGAGGTGCCGCGCGGTCCGGCGCATCCAGAAAATCATCCACGTGACGAAGCCCACGGCGATCACGGACAAGGTGCCGCCGAACGCCTCGCTGGCTTTGAAGCTCAGCTGGCTCGACGTGAACGTCAACATCGCGCCGAACGCAAGGCTGAGGGCGATCGCCGCGGTGACGCCCAGCCAGACGGGCCGGAGCCCTTCGGTGCGGCCGCTCTTGACGAGATAGGCCACCAGAATGCTGACGACGAGGGCGGCCTCGAGGCCTTCACGCAGACCGATGAGGTAGTTCGCTAACAACGTGGCTCCAGACCTGACGGGGTCAAACAATTAGGCAAGCCTAACCGATGACCCCCTCAGGGCCTAACAAAATCTTCTGTGAGCCCGGTCACTCACCGAGAACCGCGTGCAGAGCCGACGACGGGGCGACCGCGCCGAACACCCCACCCTGCATCTTCACCATGTGCAGAGCGGCCTCGTAGTTGCCCGGATCGGTCGCGCCCGTGCAGTCGCTCAGGAGCAGGCATTCATAACCCCGATCGTTCGCCTCGCGCATGGTCGTGTGCACGCACACGTCCGTCGTGATGCCCGTCAGGATGATGTGGGTGATGCCGCGCGTGCGCAGCAGCAGGTCAAGATCCGTGGCGTAGAAGGCGCCCTTGCCCGGCTTGTCGATGATGGGCTCGCCGTCGATCGGCGCGACCTCCGGCACGATCTGCCAGCCCGGCTCACCGCGTACAAGGATGCGGCCGCAGGGTCCGACGGTGCCGATCCCGGCGCCGATCCGCGCCGAGCGCCACAGCTTGTTGGGGGGAAGGTCGGCGAGGTCCGGGCGGTGCCCCTCGCGGGTGTGGATGACCAGCATGCCGACGCGGCGCGCGGCCTCGAGGACCGCGGCAGTCGGTTCCAGCCCGGCCCGCGTGAGGTTGAGGTCGTAGCCCATCGCGTCCACGTAGCCACCCGGCCCGCAGAAGTCGACCTGCCAATCGATGTTGATGAGGGCCGTGTGCGTGGGGTCGATGCGGCCGTCGTACGGCCAGTCGTACGGCTCGGCGGTCAGCGCCGCGTACGCGCGCCCGGGGCTGGTCTGAGCGGCAATCGTCATGTGTGCTCCTCGTGGAGGGAGGGGGCGGTGCCTGTCGAGCGGGCACCGTGCGGGCGGGCAGCGTGCGGACGGGCAGCGTGCAATGCGGCGAGGAGGGCCTGGCTGGTGCCGACGGCCCCGAAGATGCCGCCCGACATCTGGATCATCGAACTGGCTGCGTACACCAACGTGGGATCGGCTGGCTGGCATGCGTCGATGAGGGTCAGGCATTCGTAGCCGCGGTCGTTCGCGCTGCGCAGCGTCGAATGCACCTCCACCTCGAGGCGCGACCCGGCCAGCGCGAGGTGGTCTCGGCCGTGGCGGCGCAGCACGTCATCGAGTGCTGTGGCGTAGAACGCGTCCCGGCCCGGCGCGCGCACCGTGACGTCGCCGTGGACCCGCACAGGGCCGTCGCCGTGTACGAGGGCGACGACCAGAACACCGACCGCGCTGACGGAGGAGGCCAGCGACCGCAAACTGTCCAGATGCGATGGCCGGGCCTCAAAAACATCCTGTTGTACGACGAGCAGCGCGAACCTGTCCGTCGAGAGGTCCCCGTCGTACGGCCACGGGTACGGCAAGGAGCCGGACACGTGGCCGTACGAGACGGGAGGCCTGTCGATCACTTCGGAAGTTTCCCGACCACGCCGTCGACGAAGTAGTCGATCTTCTCGATCGTTGCGTAGTCGGGGATCGTGCCTGCGGGAATCTTGATCGTGCCGTCCTGGTCCTTGACCGGACCGGCGAACGGTGAACCATCCTTGGAGATGCGCGCCTTCGCGGCCTCCACCGCCGCCTTGGTGGCATCCGACACTGCAGGGCCGAACTTCGACTGCACGAAGGGGTTGTCGCCCGTCTTGTAGCCGACTCGGTAGTTCGCGTTGTACTTCGATCCCGTGAAGGTGCCCGCGAGCGCCGTCTTCACGATGTCGGTGTAGACCGGGCCCCAGTTCCACTCGGATCCGGTGATCCAGCCCTTCGGCGCGAGCGATGACGCGTCCGCGTGGTAGCCCACCGAGAACGCACCCTTGGCCTCGGTCGCCTTGATGATCGTCGACGTGCAGTCCTGGTGCTGGGTGATGACGTCAACGCCCTGCGAGAGCAGGCTGGCCGCGGCCTCCGCCTGCTTGCCGGGGTCGCACCAGTTGGAGGTGTTGACGACGTACGTCTTCGCTGCCGGGTTGACGGACTGCGCGCCCAGTTCGAAGGCGTCGATGTTGTCGAGCGACTGGGAGATCGGGAACGCGTACACGTAGCCCAGCTTGTTGGACTTCGTCGTCAGCCCCGCCGCCACGCCGGCCAGGTAGACCGGCTCGTAAACGGTGCCGAAGTAGGTGCCGACGTTCGGGCCGATGGTCGTGCTGATGAAGTTGCCCTGTTGCACCACGGCGACATCCGGGTACTTGGCGGCAATCTTGACCGCGGCGTCGAGGTGCCCATAGCTGGTGGCGAAGATGATTTTCGCGCCCTTGCTGACCATCCCCTCCATCACGCGGAAGGCGTTGTCGTCCTCGGGAACGTTCTCCGCCGTGAGGACCTCGAGGTCCGGGTAAGCGGCCTTGACGGCCTGGCTGCCTTGGTAGGCGGCCTGGTTGTAGCCGAAGTCGTCCTTGGGGCCGACGAAGATGAAGCCCACCTTCTTGCTGTCCTTGCCCGGCCCGGCAGCCGCGGCCCCCGTCGCTGTGGACGTTGACGTGTTGGCGGCCTGCTTAGCCGCGCTTGCGCAACCGGTGAGCGTCAGGGCCAGCACGGACAACGTGACCGCGGCGACATGACGATGGCGTCGAATGGTGCTCTTCATGCAATCTCCTTCATTGCGGACGCCGGGGTGGCGTGGGCGGGCGATGCACCGGTCGGTCCGGTACGGATGGGTGGACGTGTCATGAACGGCTGCCCTCGAAGACGCGTTTGAGTTCCGCAGGCGCCGCCAGCAAGGTGCGCCGGCCGAAAACAGCCAGCACCAGCAGCGTGAGTGCGAAGGGAATCGCGTCGAGGGCGAACTGATTGAGGCCGTAACCGCGGGCCTGCAAGGCCGGCGACA
>JAVEEB010000366.1 GCA_030840665.1 Frankiaceae bacterium
CAGAACATGGGTCAGGATTTCGGGGCCGACCTCTACGAGCCCACTGACCGTGACGGGCTCCCCGCCGCCGCCGTCGCCGCGAGCCTTGGCTGCGGCAACCCGCTCGCCGTGGCCGACCTTCGCGAAGGCGAAACCGTGCTCGACCTCGGATCCGGTGGCGGCATCGATGTCATCCTCTCCGCCCGCCGCGTCGGCGCCCACGGCAAAGCCTTCGGGGTCGACATGACCGACGAAATGCTCGACCTCGCGCGACGAAACGCGGCTGCCGCCGCAGTCACCAATGTCGAGTTTCTCAAGGGCACCATCGAAACCTTGCCGCTCCCGGACGCGAGCGTGGATGTGGTGATCTCCAACTGCGTCATCAATCTGTCGGTCGACAAGGCGGCGGTCTTCGCGGAGATGGCTCGTGTCCTGCGATCGGGAGGGCGTGTCGGGGTCAGTGATGTGGTGTCCGAAGACCGGCTCACGGTCGCCGAGCGGGCCGAGCGGGGCGACTACGCGGGATGCATCGCGGGCGCGCTCAGTGTCGGCGAATACACGAGTGGCCTCACGGACGCGGGCTTCACCGACGTCAGTGTGACGTTTACGCACGCCGTCGCGGACGGGCTGCACGGGGCGATCATCCGCGCGAACAAGCCGGCTCCGGTCGCCGCATGCTGCTCACACGCAGCGCAATCGTCGTGCTGTGAGTCGGACGCGAAGGCGAGTTGTTGTGGCAATACCGGCCCCACGGACGCGCCGACGTGCGGTTGCCGGTGACATCCGACCTTGCCCGTAAGGCTTTCGCGGAGTTCCTGGGAACTGCCCTGCTGCTCGCAACGGTCATCGGGTCGGGCATCGCCGCGCAGAGACTCTCGCCGAACGACGTGGGGCTCCAGTTGCTCGAGAACGCCGTCGTGACGGGCGCCGGGTTGGTGGCGCTCATCCTTGCCCTCGGCCCGGTGTCGGCGGCGTTCAATCCGGTGGTCACGCTGGTCGAACGCGCACTGGGGGCGATCACGACGGGCCAGGCTGCCGTTTTCATCGGGGCGCAACTCGCCGGGGGCGCGCTCGGCGCCGTGGTTGCGAACCTGATGTTCGAGTTGCCCGCCGTGAGCATCTCCACGCACCACCGTGCCTCGGGCGCCTTGTGGCTGGGGGAGTTAGTGGCGACGTTCGGCCTGGTCGTCGTCATCTTCGGGGTCGTGCGCGCCGGGAAGGCGTCAGCCGTCGCCTTCGCGGTCGGTGCGTACATCACTGCCGCGTATTGGTTCACGAGTTCGACCAGTTTCGCCAACCCGGCCGCGGCTTTCGCGCGAATGCTTTCCGACTCGTTCGCGGGCATCGCACCGTCCTCGGTGCCGGCATTTGTGCTCGCCGAAGTCGTTGGCGCTGGATTGGCTCTCGCCGCCGTGCTCGTCCTCTACCCTTCGGCGGCGAACCTCGCCGGCGATCTCACCCACCTTGACTCGTTGCATGGTGACGTATCGCCCACCCAGGAGAACGCTCGATGAGACCAACGATTTTGTACGCCTGCATTCACAATTCGGGGCGCTCCGTCGCCGCAGCCAAGCTCACGCAGCTGTACGCGGGTGACCGGGCCCGCGTGCTGTCAGCCGGCTCGGAGCCAGGCGCCGCGGTCAATCCCGTCGTTGCGCAGGTCCTGGCTGAGCGCGGGATTTCCACGGCCGACCACGTGCCGACGTTGCTGGACTACGACCTCGTCGAAGGGTGCGATGTCGTCATCACGATGGGCTGCGGCGAAACTTGCCCCGTCTTTCCCGGAAAACGCTATGAGGACTGGGAGATCAGCGACCCCAAGGGCAAGGGCATTGAGGAAGTACGCGCTGTCGTCGACGATGTGGACCGTCGAGTGCGCGCGTTGCTGACCCAACTCCTGCCTGACCTCCGTCTTCCATCGTCTGGTCGATGACGACGAGCAACAGTCGAAAGGTCGCCTCGTCAGTTTTGCCGAAGGGCCGGCATCGGGACTGGGATCGTGTACGCCGTCGCGCCCGTGCCGACTCCGAGTTCGCAACTGTTCGGCGGGGTCGTAGCGATGTTGCGCGTCGACGGCTTTTCCGCCGCCCAGAACATGTAGCCGAGCATGCCGTTCGTGGTGCCAGCCCCGTTGGGATTGACGCCCTGCACGAAGGCGCCGGTCGCTTTCTGGAGCGAGTTCGCGAAGTTGTTGCACTCCGGGATGATCTGGGCCGAGTCGGTGATGTAAAGGCTGCCGGTGAACTTCGCCGGTGCGAGCGGCGGGATGACGGGTGAGAAACTGGACTTGCCGTCGACGTGTTCCTGCCAGTTGGCTGTCGCGGCTGACGACGCCGGTTGCCGGCTCGGCACCATCGCGTTCGCGTAGTCGAGCACCGGCGTATCGGTGCGGAGCCAATCCGTCGTCGCCTTGCGGTCGACGTCGATGAGCCAGCGGTCGCCAGCTGCGACGTCGATCGTCAGTCGGGCCGCAGCATTGGCACCGGAGGCGTCGTAGGGGAGCTGCGACCTGTAGGCCGTGATGAACGACTGCAGGCCCACGAGATTGGGGTTGGTGTTCTGCTCGTAGTCGATCTCGAAACCGACGCCGAGTTGACGCGCCACGGCCGCTGCGTTCAGGCCGAGTTGCGTGGCGTTCGTCGACAACGCGGCGTCCCAATCTCCGGTATAGGTGATACCGCCAACTGACAGCTGTACGCGCACGCCATGACTGGTGAAGTAGCTGACGACCGCCTGGTTCATGCCCACCGGCAGACCGTTGCCGTTGGCGCCATTGAGGAGGGCGAGCGGATTGACGAACGACAGCACGACGACATTCACGGACGGGCGCCCGTCGCCGCGGTCGATGAGCCAGTGGTTCGCGTGATCGAAGTCGGTCATGTCCCGGACGCCGTTCCAACCGCACGCGTCGTTGCTGCATAGCCACGCGCCGTACACCTGCAGTTGTCTCGGCGCGCCAACCCCACCGCCACCTCCGGGCTTTGCCGCCATCGCGCTCGTGGAAGCCAACGTCATCAATGACACCGTGGTGACGACAACTGCAGCGAGCTTGCGCATCATGATGGCTCCCTCGTGACTGGTCTAGACAATTCGTCGATTTGGCTAAACTAGTAGTTTCCGGACATTTCGGAAAGAGGTGCAGCGGGCGTTCCTGACTCGCCATCCGAGCTCGGCGACGGCCTTTGTCAGGCGAGACGTGCCCGGAGCTCCCAGAACTGCACCTTGGCACGCGCTCGCGCTAGTTGTTCGCCCCGAAGTACCCGACGAACTCGTCGAGGCAACCGGCTTTCCATTGCGCGTCCGCGCGCGGATCGACGACGGCGCCGGGAAGCGGTGCGGGCGGCGTACAAAGTTCCCGGTAGTTGGTCGCGGTGATATCGCTGCGCCCCGTCAGAAGCTCGTGCGCGTACGAGACCCCTTCGTTGTACGAAGGATCGTTCTTGGTTCGGACAATGCCGTCTGTCACGACGATCGCGAGCACCACCGCTATGGCCCCGGCAGCGGCCGTGCGCCATAGCGGCCACCGCGTG
>JAVEEB010000484.1 GCA_030840665.1 Frankiaceae bacterium
TCGCCCGCGTCGTCGCCGACCACGGTCTCGACGTCCGCTCGGCGAAGGTGGCGAGCCTCGGGGCGGACGTGGTGGATGCGTTCTACGTCGTCGACACCGCGGCGGCGCGCCTCACGGACGCGACGAAGCTGGCCGAGCTCGAGAGTGCGCTGATCGCGGCGGTCGCTTGACCGTGGAGTCGCCGGCCGGCGCTCGGAGGTTCAGTGCCGGCCGCTCGACAGCAGACGAAAGAGCGCCGGCCCCATCGACCAGACGAACGTGACCGCGAGCCCGAACGCGAGCACTGCTTTGATCGTCGACGCGGAGCTGTGGGCGATCCCGAGGACGATCGCCGGGGTCATCGTCGCGGAGTAGAGCAGCAACGTCGTCGCTGCCCGCGCCTCGGTATTAAACGCCCGCACCTCGGTATTCATGCCAGCCACGCTAGCGGCGACTGGCAGCCCCGTCAGCTCTCGGTAGGCTGAACACGCCCCAAGATTTCCCCGGCGAACGGACCACGCGTGTTCGACACCCTCTCAGACCGGCTCTCGTCGATCTTCACGTCGCTGCGCGGCAAAGGTCGGCTGACCGAGGAGGACATCAACGCGACGCTCCGCGAGATCCGCATCGCGCTCCTCGAGGCTGACGTGGCGCTCGTCGCGGTCAAGTCGTTCACGGCCAAGGTGCGGGAGCGGGCTCTCGGCGCCGACATCCACCAGGCGCTCAACCCGGCGCAACAGGTCATCAAGATCGTCAACGACGAGCTGGTGGCCATCCTCGGCGGCGAGACGCGCCAGCTGTCGTTCGCCAAGACCCCGCCGACCGTGATCATGCTGGCCGGCCTCCAGGGCACCGGTAAAACGACGCTCGCGGGCAAGCTCGGTCTGTGGCTGAAGGGCAACGGGCACGCGCCCCTGCTCGTCGCCTGCGACCTGCAGCGCCCGAACGCCGTCCAGCAGCTCCAGGTCGTCGGCGGCCAGGCCGGCGTCGAGGTGTTCGCGCCGGAGGCCGGCAACGGCGTCGGCGACCCCGTGTCGGTTGCGCGGCAGTCGATCGAGCACGCGCGGCGCCTCGGCCACGATGTCGTCGTCGTCGACACCGCCGGCCGGCTCGGCATCGACCAGGACATGATGCGCCAGGCCGCCGCGATCCGCGACGCGATCTCGCCCGACGAGATCCTGTTCGTCGTCGACGCGATGATCGGTCAGGACGCCGTCAACACCGCGCAGGCGTTCGCGGAGGGCGTCGGCTTCACCGGCGTCGTCCTGACCAAGCTCGACGGCGACGCCCGCGGCGGCGCGGCCCTCAGCGTCGTCGAGGTCACCGGCCAGCAGATCCTGTTTGCGTCGTCGGGGGAGAAGCTCGCCGACTTCGACGTTTTCCACCCGGACCGGATGGTGTCGCGCATCCTCGGGATGGGCGACGTCATGACGCTCATCGAGCAGGCGCAGAAGAGCTTCGACGCGGGCCAGGCCGAGGAGATGGCCGGGAAGTTCGCGGCCGGCCAGGACTTCACCCTCGAGGACTTCCTGTCGCAGATGCAGGCGCTGCGCAAGATGGGCCCGCTCGCCAACATCCTCGGGATGCTGCCCGGCGCCGCGCAGATGAAAGAGCAGATCGAGAACATCGACGAACGTGACCTCGACCGCGTCGCCGCGATCATCCACTCCATGACGCCCCAGGAGCGCCAGGAGCCGAAGATCCTCAACGCTTCCCGCCGCGCCCGCATCGCGCGGGGTGCCGGCGTGACCGTGACCGACGTCAACTCCATGGTCGACCGCTTCTACGCCGCGCAGAAGATGATGCGGCAGATGTCGGGCGGGATGGGCCTGCCGGGCATGATGCGCCGTTCCGCGGTCAAGAAGGCGAAGAAGGGCAAGAAGGGCGGCGCCCGGGTGTCGGGTCGTCCAGGGGCGACGTTGCCGTCGAAGAATCCTGGTACGGCGACACCGCCCCTCCCGCCGGCCGCCTTCCCCGGCCTCGGCGGCGACCCGGGCTTCGGGTCCGGCACCCTCCCCAAGGGCCTCGAAGGCTTCGACCTCTCGAAGCTCAAGCTCCCGCCCCAGAAGTAGCCGCCGGCCCGCCGGCCCCGCCCTCCCCGGCCCCGGCCGAGGCGCACCGCAGAAATGCGCGTCATGGCGAGCAATTGTGCGGTGCTGCGTCGCGGAACTGACCGTTTTGGGCCGACCCAAGCCGGGCAGGCGTCACATCGTGGCGACAGCGACCCGTCGCCGCAGCGCAGTCGAGGAGGCCCCCTCATGCCCGAGCCCCAGGTCGTCGTCGTCACCGGCGCAAGTGGTGGTGTCGGCCGGGCCATCGCGAAGGCCTTCGCGGGGAGGGGCGCGACTGTGGCTCTTCTGGCACGCGGCGAGGAGGGGCTCGAGGGCGCGGCGGACGACGTACGAAGTGCTGGTGGCACTCCGATCCTGATCCCGTGCGACACCGCCGACTTCTCCCAGGTCGAGCAAGCGGGCAAGCAGGTCATCGCCGAAGCCGGCCACATCGATGTGTGGGTGAACGACGCGTTCACGGCGGTCTTCGCGCCGTTCGTTGACATCACTGCCGACGAATTCAAGCGCGTGACGGAGGTGAGTTACCTCGGATTCGTGTACGGCACGAAGGTCGCCCTCGAGCACATGAAGCCGCGCGACAAGGGCGTCATCGTGCAGGTCGGCTCGGCTCTCGCGTACCGAGGAATCCCTTTGCAGACTGCATATTGCGGGGCCAAGCACGCCATTCAAGGGTTCCATGAAGCCTTACGGTGCGAGCTGCTGCACGATAAGAGCAACGTTGCCGTGACGATGGTGCAGCTGCCGGCCGTGAACACGCCACAGTTCGACTGGGTGCTCAACAAGTTGCCGCACGCCGCGCAGCCGGTGCCGCCGATCTACGAGCCCGAGGTCATCGCCAAGGCCGTCCTGTACGCCGCCGATCATCCGCGCCGCCGCGAGTACTGGGTGGGCGGCACGACGGCGGCGACGCTGATCGCGAACGCCATCGCCCCGGGCCTCCTCGACCGGTACCTGGCCAGGACCGGGTTCAAGAGCCAGCAGCGGGAGGAACGCAACCCGAAGGGCGCCCCGCAGAACCTGTGGCGGCCGGCGGACGGCCGCGATGGCCACGACTTCGGCGCCAGAGGTGACTTCACGAGCAAGGCCAAGGACCGCAGCGCCCAGGTCTGGCTCTCGCAGCACCACGGAGCCGTCGCATCCGCCGTCGCCGGGTCGGTCGCGGCGGTCTTCACGGCGGTCCTCGCGGCGAGGCCATCGGTGGGCGCGCGCCGACACTCCTGACCCCGCGTCCGTGGAGCCCGACGGGGCTCGCGCCGGCGCGTCACTCGCGTCGGGCTGATCGGAGCCGGAGCCGAGCCGGAGCGGGCAGAGGAGGGGGATTCGGCGACCGGGCCCTTCCTCTGGCAGAATGACGCAGCGAGAGCCGACCGCGACGGGCCCTCTACCCCCCGCGGGCGTGTCCCGGGCCACCTACAGGCTGCACCCCACGCAGACTGAGGGCCGGCCCACCTCCGAAACGCAAGAGAGAATTGAGCTTCGTGGCAACCAAGATCCGCCTCATGCGCCTGGGCAAGATCCGCGCGCCGTACTACCGCATCGTCGTCGCCGACTCGCGCACCAAGCGCGAAGGCCGCGTCATCGAGACGATCGGGAAGTACCACCCCAAGGAAGAGCCCTCCCTGATCCAGATCGACGGCGAGCGCGCCGCGTACTGGCTGAGCGTCGGCGCACAGCCGACCGAGCCGGTTGCCGCGCTCCTGCGCAAGACGGGCGACTGGCAGAAGTTCAAGGGCGAGCCCGCTCCGCCGCCCCTTCTCGTCGCCGCCCCGAAGGAAGACCGCAAGATGGTCTTCGAGGCAGCGGCCAAGCAGTCCATCGCCGACCAGGAGGCAGAGGCCAAGCCCAAGAAGGCCGCCGCTCCCGCCAAGCCGAAGAAGGCCGCTGAGGCTGTCGCCGCCGCGCCCGAGGCCGAGGTCGCCGAGCCTGCAGCCACCGCCGTTGTCGCTGAGGCCGCAGCCGAGACCCCCGTCGCCGAGGCACCGGCCGAGGCCCCCGTCGCTGAGGCGCCCGCCGCCGAAGCAGCGGCCGCCGCTCCCGAGGCTGAGGTCACCGAGCCTGCTGCGACCGAGGCACCTGCCGAGGCTGCCAAGGCCGCGACGACCGAGACCGCCGCAGAGTGATCGCCGACGCTGTCGAGCACCTCGTACGGGGGATCGTCGACAACCCGGACGACGTGAACGTGAGCACGCGCGCCCCTCGCCGCGACCGCAATGACCGCGGTCGCAGCGGTGGCGCGGGTCCGTCCGTCGTCGAGGTGCGCGTGCACCCCGACGATCTCGGAAAAGTCATCGGCCGCAACGGTCGTACGGCGAAGGCACTGCGCACCGTCGTGGCCGCCATTGGTGGCCGGGGCGTCCGCGTCGACCTCGTCGAGACCGACGGTCGTCGCTGACGGATCGCCGGCGATGGAGCTTGTCGTCGGCCGCATTGCGCGAGCGCACGGACTCAAGGGCGAAGTGGCTCTCGAGATCCGCACGGACGCGCCGGAGGTCCGGTTCGCGCCGGGCGCCACGGTGCGCACCCAAGTAGGCAACCGCACGTTGACCGTGCTGGGGAGCCGCCCGCATTCCGGGCGGCTCCTCGTCACGTTCGAAGAGATCGACGACCGGACGACCGCGGACGTCCTCCGCGGCATGGTCCTGGTCGTCGACGAGAAGGACTCCCCGCCGCTCGACGACCCGGACGAGTTCTACGACCACCAGCTGGTCGGCCTTCGCGTCGAACACATCGACGGCACGCTGATCGGGACCCTCGCCGAGGTGCTGCACCTGCCAGGCGGTGAGACCCTCGCTGTGAC
>JAVEEB010000369.1 GCA_030840665.1 Frankiaceae bacterium
CTCACACGCCGATGTCACCCTGCTGCGGCGGACGTTTCCCGACGTGCCCATCGTGTCCTTCGCCGACGGACTGACCGACACCTACCGTTGGTTCCAATCACAGACTTCGCATGCACCCTCCGGCACATCACGAGACCGCCAACGAAGGGAGCCATCATGAAGGCCTCGCTACGGCAGCCCACGGCAATGCTCGACCTGGGCCCCTCCTTCCCAACCTGCGTCGCGGAACGACGCCCGTTGCAGTTCCGGCATCGGCTCCCCACCCACCCGGGGCTGAGTCAGGAGTCGATCGCCGTCCTAGCCGAGGAGTTGGGCGAGGAGTCGGTCACCTGCGAAGCGGCGGAGAAGCCGTTGGTGTTCGCGCAGGGGGCCCCGGACCCGGAGCACGCGAAGCAGGCCGCGGACACGATCAGGAACCTCGCGGCGAACAGCTCGTGGTTGACGCTACTCAACGTCGAGAAGCACCCGGCGTACCGCCAACTGATCGACGAGTGGGTCGACGACACAGCGCGGTGCGTAGGAATCGACCCCAGCGGACTCCGACGCCGCATGGGGTTCATCTTCGCCAGCTCGCCACATTCGGTGACCGGCGCCCATTTCGACATCGAACACAGCCTGCTCCTGCAACTTCGCGGCCACCGCACGCTGAGCTTCGGCACATTCCCGGACGACGAGACCCGTGAGCGCGAGGTGCGCCGGTACTGGAATGGGTCGTTCGGAAAGCTCACAATCATGCCGACGCATTCGTTCGACATGTCGGTCGGGCCGGGCGATGGTGTGTATATTCCGCCGTACCGGCCGCACTGGCTGCGCAACGGGGACGAGACCTCGCTGTCGCTGACGATCACCTTCTTCAACCGGGACAACGACGTCGAGTCGTTCGCCCAGGCGTTCAACGAGCGGCTGCGCAAGCTCGGCCTGCACCCGCGGCACGAGGGTGAGTCGGCGTTCCGTGACCACACCAAGGCGGGGATTATGCGCGGCTACGGCGCGGTTCGTCGCCGGTTCCATCCCGCCAAGCCGGTCGCGCGCTGACTGCGCCACGCCCGATCGGCGTCCCGAATCCGTCCCGCCTGGGCCAGTGCGTGGAGTACGGCCGTCCCTGCAAGGCCGTGCGCCGTCTGGAGGATCTCGACATAGCGCAACTTGTGCGGCTCCGAGCCGCGTAGCCGATCCAGCTCGCGACAATCCTGCTTCGATCGCGCGTCGAACGACCTCGAACAGCAAGACCGTCGTGGCGTCCAATGCAACGGTCCGTCGGCAGACTCCGGCACGGTCGACGTCGATCTCGCCGACGGCCACGATGGCCCGTGGCAGTCGCGGAATCTCGGCGAGCAGGCCCTGCGGTCCCGGCGGCACGAAGTCGCCAGCGCCGCTGGGACGTCACCCAGCTCGACCATCGATGACGGACGCCGCGCTCCACTAGCCGCCGTTGCACTTGGCGCAGCGTCTTGCGGCCCTTTGGTGAGCGCTCGGAAAGATAGTCGTCGGCCAACACACCCTAGGGTGCAGTGTCGACAACTGCCGTGGCACCGGACGCGAACGTCCGCTCGGGAGCGACCGCTCGGCCAACCAGTCGGCGTAGAGCACGTGCCAGTCGGCGTAGAGCACGCGCGATCCGGGACGCTTGCACCTGTCGACGCCGAACCGAGAAACCGATCGACGATGACTGCCGGGATGACTGGCCGGCGCTCCAACTCGAGTCCACCGACCAAGTCGGTCCGTTGACGAACAGCAACAACTGAGCCGCGCGGGACGTACGCCGGCCAGCCGCCAGGAACGGAGAAAACAGATTCGGAAGGGCCGCGCACTCGGCGAGATCGTCGCAGTGCGGGACCATCCTGCAGCGACCCGTTAGTGAACCAATTCCCAACGAGCTTGGGGTATGAGGAAGTGCCCTCGGCGCTCCTCGCATTGCACCGGTGACATGACGCAGCCAGTCATGATCAGAATGTTCGTGGCAGGTGGTGGAGCCTCAGCACCCCCGCACCTCGGAGTGTCCACCACCTGCGCAGCGATGACCCCTCCAAATGTGGAAGTCGGCCCATGACTTCTGGGGCCATCAGATAGCGTGCGGCCACGCGCCGAAGCACTGACCGTGATTGTCCATTTTCGCTAGCGCTAGCGCGACCGCCTTGGCGGCGGCCCGCGGGCTTCAGCCTCCGGCTCACATTGCGCGCACAATCCGCCGATCACGTTGCGCCTCCGTCGCTATGTCGCCAAGCAGGAATCAGCCGAGCGGACCGCCGGGGGCGGCGGTGAGTTGGGGCTGACTCGTCAATGGCGACCGGCGCCACGACAGCAAACGTATCGACGGCGGCGCCCGAGCGCCTCGTTCAATCGCATACCAGCACCTCGTGCAAACGCATAGGACAAAGGCCTCATGACCGGATGAAAGGTAAGCGCTCGCCCGATCGCGCAATGGGAACGGGCTCCAATCGGCCCAATTACGCCCGATCTGACACGCCCCGGCGCCACGATGAACCTGGACTACCGCGGCTCCGAGGTAGCCCGCCGTCAACCGGACGGCTCCTGGCGCGTCGTCCTAGACAAGCCCTGTGGTATCGACCAAACCTCATATCCGCCGACGCCAGGACAGCGGCAACTGAACTGTCCGACCCCCTGCCTGGTGAAGGGCCGATAGTGGTTCAGGTTGCGCGCAGCGGACCCGGAGAATCGATCGTCGCAATCGGGTCGGCGTGCCGATGGACGATCCTCCACTGGCCGTCCTCGCGCCTGAACGTCGTTGTGACGCGTAAGACGAACGGCTCGGCCGCGGCACGGTCGATCACAGGCGACGTCCAGTGCTCGGTCTCGTGCAGAACAACCAGGTCGCCACTCGCGTAGCGAGCCACCTCGTCGAACTGCAAGACGTCGCCGTCGTGCATCCTCGAGGCCGCGAAGTCGAGCCGGTCGGACGCCGCATCCCAGCCCACAACCGCACGGCCGAAAGGGTTTGCCAACATCACGTCATGGGCGCGGGAGAAGAGCAGCTTGACCGCGGCTGGATCACCACGCGCGAACGCGCGAGACGCAGCGTGGTACTGCTCGATCACCCTGGTCACGTCGTCCGTCATAATCTGTCCCTCGACGCTGGCATCAGAATGCGCGCGCCGCACGAGATTGTCACCACTCAACACGAGGTACTGGTGCTCTTCGAACAACGGTCGGCGGCATCTGTGCCTGCAAAGTCCCATCATCCTGCTTCCGTGATCTCGCAGACCTCTGCGACGGGACGTGCCCCTGCGCGAGGGCACCGCGAGCGTCTGCAGGGCCTGAGTGAAGCGCTGCCGAACCGGTTGAATGCGGTGCTGCAGCTCGGCCTCGCAGGAGTCCGCGGGGTACGGCCCCGCTGGCTTCCCGAGGTCGGTGTCTGTCCTGCGCGCGCGGACTTCCTGATCAACTGATCGGAGAGCTACTCGGCTCGGGATGCCGCTGTTCACGGCTGCGAGGCGAGTGAAGCGGTGGCAGCCGACGCGGACACCGAGGGCATGATCGGCAACATGAAACGCGACACCTGCCCGGCGTAGGTGCTTCGGCTGACCGAGGGGTCAGCCGCCGCTGCTGGTGCCGAGGCCGGCACGCTGAAGCTGCTCGTGCGCAACTCCGCCGGGCGCACCGTGCGCGCCGTGCAGGGCAGCCGCAGCGCCGGTCGCACGACGCTGACGTGGAACGGGCGCGACGCGGCCAACGATCGCGTCGCCGCCGGGACGTACTACTCGACGTACACCTCGACCGATTCGGCCGGCAACCACCGCACGACGGCCCGGTACAGCGTGCACGTCTCGGACAAGTGGCTGGTCGGGAAGACAGCCACGATCACCAAGAACGGCGACAGCCATTACGCGATCAAGACGAACGCGACCAGCTGTGTCCAGTATTCGGACCGGCTGTCGGACTTCACCCACGGCGTATGGCTGGACATCACGGAGACGATCAAACAGTGGCGCTGCCTCGGCCTGTTGCCGAACACGGACAGGGTGGGGTCGAACTGGCTGCTGTACCTGCGTGCGGATCTGAAACGGGTCCTGACGGCACCGGAGTACAGCGCGGCGACGTCGACCGCACGGCGTTGCTCGAGGCGATCAGCACCGCGGCGGTGTAGGAGATCCACGCACCGGCCCCGGGCTCCGGCCATGGCCCGCATGACATGACCCTCGACGCGGCGACCGCGGTCAACGTGGTGTTCAGCTATCCCGCCAGCACGAACGACCCGATGCCCGCTAGATCGCGGTTGCGCTGGAGACACTGGCCAGCCGGGCCCACGACCGGCTGCGGACCGGATGGGAGAGGTCGCGGTGCGGTGAGGTGAGCGGTGGCCGGAGATGCAGGAGCGCCCCACGGCCGACTCCGGC
>JAVEEB010000123.1 GCA_030840665.1 Frankiaceae bacterium
CCAGGTGGTCGGCGGTCAGCCCGTACTGGCGCGCCTCGATCCCGAGCCCGCCGCCCAGGGTGAGTCCTGCAACGCCGACCGTGGGGCACGACCCGGCCGGGATTGCGCGGGAGTGCGGGCCGAGTGCGTCGTACACGTCGATGATGCGTGCGCCGCCGCCGACCGTGACCTCCGAGCCGCCGAGGGTGATCGCCTTCACGCCCGTGACGTCGATGACGAGGCCGGCACCGGTGGAGTAGCCCGCATAGCTGTGGCCGCCGGACCGCGGGATCGGCGTCACGCCCGACGCGCGCGCCGCATCGACACAGCGGCGTACATCGTCCGCACTGGTGCAATAGGCGATCGCCACCGGGTGGGCACCGTCGAAGCGGGGGTTGAACAGGCGGGCCGCAGCCGCGTAGCCGCTGCTGCCGGGCAGGACGACCGGCCCGCCGATGGAACCCGCGAGGTCGGCGATGCCCGCGGGGGTGGTCGTCGGGGTCGGCGTTGCCGTCGCGCTGACGCTTGCTGTCGGCGTGGGCGGGGCGCCCGTTGGGCTGCCGGTGGGTGTGGTCGTCGTGCCCGATGCCGTCGACGTGGGCGCGTGCGGTGACGGCGTGCACGCGGCGACAGCCGCCCCCAGGGCGCCTGCAAGGAAGGTGCGCCGAGGCAGATCGGCCGACCTCCCGGAGTCCGTCACCCAGCCACCGTAATGGCGGCAACGGCCGCGTAACCTTAGCGACGTGGATCTCAGGCGCAAAGAGCAGTTGGAAAATAAGGTCTATGCCGGCGAGCGGTTGTCCTTCGCCGACGGCGTCGACCTGTACGAGACGGATGACATGGCGTGGCTGGGTCGCCTCGCGCACCATGTCCGCACGGAGAAGAACGGCGACAAGGTCGTCTTCAACGTCAACCGGCACCTCAACCTGACCAACGTGTGCACGGCCTCGTGTGCCTACTGCTCCTTCCAGCGCAAGCCGGGGGAGAAGGACGCGTACACGATGCGCATCGAGGAAGCGGTGCGCCTCGCATCAGCGATGGCCCCCGAAGGCCTGACGGAGCTGCACATCGTCAACGGGCTGCACCCGACGTTGCCGTGGCGCTACTACCCCAAGGTGCTGCGCGAGCTCAAGGCCGCGCTCCCCACTGTCGCGCTGAAAGCCTTTACGGCAACGGAAATTCACTGGTTCGAGGAGATCAGCGGGCTGTCGGCGGACGCGATCCTCGACGAGTTGATGGACGCCGGCCTCGAGTCGCTCACCGGCGGCGGCGCTGAGATCTTCGACTGGGAGATCCGCTCACAGATCGTCGACCACAAGACGCACTGGGAAGACTGGTCGCGCATCCACCGGCTCGCACACAGCAAGGGCCTGCGTACGCCGTCCACGATGCTGTACGGCCACATCGAGCAGCCGCGCCACCGCGTCGACCACGTCATCCGCCTGCGCGAGTTGCAGGACGAGACCGGCGGCTTCGCGGTGTTCATCCCGCTCAGGTTCCAGCACGACGCCGCCGGCGACCCGCGCAACCGCCTCATGAACCAGCCGATGGCGACCGGTGTCGAGGCCCTCAAGACGTTCGCGGTGTCACGGCTGCTCTTCGACAACGTCGATCACATCAAGTGCTTCTGGGTCATGCACGGCCTGACGCTCGCGCAGTTGACGCTCAACCATGGCGCGGACGACCTTGACGGATCCGTCGTGGAATACAAGATCACGCACGACGCCGACCATTTCGGTACGCCGGACAAGATGGGCCGCGAGGACCTCCTCGAGCTCATTCGTGATGCCGGGTTCGTGCCGGTGGAACGCGACACGCAGTACCGGGTGATCCGCGAGTTCGACGGCCCGGACGCGGCGCGACGCGACACCCCCCAGTCGATGGTGGTCTGACGGTGACGACGCAGCCGGGCGCGACGCCGGACCCCGGTCCTTCGGTTGCCGGTCCTTCGGCCGCTGGTCCGTCGGTCGCCGGCTCCTCGACCGGTCGCACGCTGGCGGTCTACTCGCTGCTGCGGCTGGGCCTATTCGTCGGCGGCGTCATCATCCTGTTGCCGTTCGTCCGCGGCCGCAACGGCCTCTACCTCGCGATGATCATCTCCGCGATCGTGTCGGGAATCGCGAGCTATTTCCTGCTGCGGTCGCAGCGCGCGCCTCTGGCAGCGGCACTGGACCGGCGCCTGACGTCGTCTCGCTCGGCGAGTGCCAGCAAGACGGCCAGCGAGGACGCGGCCGACGACGCGCTGCGCTCCCAACTCGAGGACTGAGCCCTACGACGCGCGCTGTCGCAGCACCACCGAATCGGCGATCGCGCCCACGATCAGCGTTGTGACGTCCAAGTCGTCCAGCGACAGCGCGATCCCGGTCACGGTCGCAAGACCCCTTACATCGTTGAACAAACAGAGCACTTGCGCCACGGCCGTCGTCACCACGTCGTCGCCGGCCACGAGCGTTCCCACCCGTCGTACGCCGATCGCTTCGCAGTGGCGCGTCGGGAACGGCTCGACGATGGCGTCGTCGCGGTAGCGGCGCTCGACGTCCGCCTGGAGATTGGCCAGGGACTCCCCGCGTTGCGCCGTGCGTACCGAGACACCGAAGTGCGCAAGCACCCACTGGCCGTCGATCGGTGCCGACATCACGCCACTCCACACCACGCTGTCGTGCTGGAGTGCGGCGCGCGCGGCGAGGAGTTGGGCCAGCACGTCCGCCTTCGTCGCCGGCGTCGCGTCGGGGCCGACGCGCTTGTCGACGAAGTGCAGCAACTGGTCGGCGGCCGTGTCGTCCTCGCGCGCGATCGCAATGCTGAACAGGTCGTCCGGCACGCCGAACTCCACGTCGAAGCCAGTCTCGTTTGTCACGCCGTCATTGTGCCGGTCGGCCGAGAGCGGGCGTCGCGGGCCGCGCTACGGCCGGCACGGGCGTCCGGGCACCGATGGAGAAACCCGTGGGCGCGCGACCATGCGCTTGCGTCCGCCCGCGCGTTGACATTGGTCTAAACCAATGCTGAAATCACCGGACCCGCCCCGCGATCGAACGAGGTCCCGTGAAGCCGTCCCGCAAGCCCTTGGTCGTGTTGGCGCTCGCCTCCCTGGCGCTGGTCCCGCTCGGCGGATCGATCGCCTATGCGGCGACGAGCAACGGCACGGTGTCGATCGCGCAGACCTTCACCTGGTACAGCGGAAGTCACGACTGCGTCAGCCCGCCGGCCGACATGGTCATCTGCCTGACCGGGAGCGCCGTTGTCCCCGGCCTCGGCACGCTTGACTACGCGCGATACGCGCAGAACGCCCCCGGCCTGACGAAGGACGGCTGCTCTCGCCTCTCGACGCACGGCACGATCTGGGTGGCCGGCGGCACGGCGGAGTTCGACGGCCCCCCGGCGTCGACCTGCGGCCAGGGAACGACTGCAGCCAAGCCGGACGCCCACTACGTCTACAAGATCCTGAAGGGCACCGGGGTGCTGGCGGGGGCTTCCGGCGCCGGAGACCTGGTGGCCGACCACGGAGTGGACATCTGGAAGGGCACCCTGGTCGCGCCCAGGCTCAAGGGGATGACGGTCCCGCTGACCTCGGCAGCGCCGTCGCCGTCAACCGTCGACGCGACGACCGGCTCGGCAGTCCCGAGCGCCACCGAGGCCACCCCGTCGGCAAGCCCGTCGGCAAGCCCGGTCGCGTCGATCGCCCCCGCGGCCGTCGCGAGCAACCCGGCCTCCACCGGCTCATCGGCGTCGCTCTGGCTGGTCCTTGGCATCGTTGCGGCCGTGGCCATCGTGGTGGGTCTCGCGCTGGCTCGCCGGCGTGGCTCCGCCAGCGGCAAGCCATAGCTCACGAGCGCGACCGCGGAGCTGCATCATGCCTCGCGCTACCGTGCTGAGGTGACCGAGACCCCCGTCGCCCGCGTCGGCCATATCGCTTTCCTCAACTGCGTGCCGCTGTACTGGGGCCTGATGCAAGGCGAGGGCCTCGACCCGCTGACGCTGCACCAGGACACTCCAGACCGGCTCAACGACGCGCTGATCGCGGGCGAGCTGGACGTCTCGCCGATCAGCGTCGTGCCGTACCTGCAGCACATCGACGACCTCGTCCCGCTCGACGTCGCCGTCGGCAGCGACGGACCGGTCCTGTCGGTCGTGCTCGTGAGCACCAAGCCGCTCGCGGAGCTCGACGGCTGCGTCGTCGCCCT
>JAVEEB010000489.1 GCA_030840665.1 Frankiaceae bacterium
TGCTGCCGAGCGGGCCGGCGCTGCCGAAGCCCACGAGGAGCGCGATACCGACGAAGCCGATCCCGACGCTGACCAGGGTCGCGCGGGCGGGGCGGTCACCGGCGATGAGCCGGATGACGACGACGACGAGCGGGACGCCCGCAACCATCAGTGCCGCCACGGACGAGGCCACGTGCCGCTGCGCGATGACCACCAGGCCGTTGCCCCCCAGCAGCAACAGCCCGCCGACGATGGCGCAGGACATGAGTTGGCGCCGCGAGACCCGGAGCACACCAGGGCCGCGAACTGCCGCGACGCCACCGGCGAGGATCACCCCCGCGACGATGAACCGAACGCCTGAGCTGAGCAACGGCGGAGCGGATTCGACCATCACGCGGATCGCGAGGTAGGTCGATCCCCATACGAGGTACACCGTCACGAGCGCGGCCCAGAGGCGGACGCGCTGACTCATGCGGGCTCCGTTCGCGTGGCGGATCTGACCCACCCAGCGTACGGGCACGCCGAGCAGCCGCTTCCCTCGAGTCGGCCGACCGGAGGGGGAGGATTGAACCCCCTGGAGTCTCTAAGGTTCACCCGTTTGCGCGCCGAAGGAGTGTTTACCGGGAGTAATCGGGCGAATACATTCAGTGCCGAGGTCCCGGGGGGATCACGATTAGTGAGGAGGACCGCGTGCCGTCACATCGTGCGCGTCGCGTGCCCTCCGTCGCGTTGCGAACGGCCGTCGGCACTCTGCTGCTGACCGGTGTCGCGAGCGCCGCCACGGTCCTCGTGCTGTCCCAAGCCGCGTCCACTTTCACTGGCACCTGGTCGGGCCGCGCCGACGGCACGATCGCGGCCGCCGAGTTGCCGCCGATCACCGTGCGCATCGATCCCGCGCGCCCGTCACTCACAGCGTCGCCGACGCCTCCTGCGCAGACGCCGACGGTCGAGCCGACACAGACCCCCACCGCCACTCCCCCGCCCACCCCACCGCCGCCGGTCGACCCCCGACCGAGCGGACATCCCACGCCGACGGTCACCCCGACGACCCCTGGCACGGGCAACACCGGCTCGGGCAACCCGACGACCGGTCCCGGCCGGACACCCCTGGTCTCGGTGGGTGAGGCCGGCCAAGGTGGCGGAAAGACCTTGGAGAAGGCCTCCAAGACCACCGGCGGCACGGCCGTCAGTTTCGCTCTGGGCGAGGTCGCCCACATCTCGCTGTGCACGGGCAAGGGAGTGAGCAAGCACTGCTCGATGGGGTACGACGGGGCGTCACCGACGAGCCCGTCGCTCGCCCCCGTGGCTCCCGTTGCGGTTCCCGCTCCTGTTCCGACCCCCACGCCGACGCCGACGCCGACGCATGAGCCGACCAAGTCCCCGACCCCTGCTCCGTCTCCCTCGTCAGACCGGCCGTGCCCGACCGATTCGCCGGACTGACACGCCAAGCGGCATGCACTCGTACGCCGGACGGCGGTGCGGCTGATCGCATCGGTTTGGCCTCTCTGCGACGATGAGTCGGTGGACGACCTCGTGCAGTTGCTGACCCCCGCGGGGCAGCGCGTCGAGCACCCCGACTACAGGCTCGCACTCGAGGCCGGGGAACTCCTCGGCCTCTACCGCGACATGGTCCTGGTGCGTCGTATGGACGTCGAGGCGACGGCCTTGCAGCGACAGGGCGAGCTGGGGCTCTGGGCGAGCTGCCTGGGGCAGGAGGCCGCGCAGGTCGGGTCAGCGCGCGCACAACGCCCGACGGACATGTGCTTCCCCTCGTACCGCGAACACGGCGTGGCCTGGGTGAAGGGCGTCGAACCGCTGCAGATCCTCGGCCTGTTCCGCGGCGTCAACTACGGCGGCTGGGATCCCCGCGAGCGCTACATCCACGTGTACACGCTGGTGATCGGGTCGCAGGCTCTGCACGCGACCGGTTACGCGATGGGCGTGCAGCGGGACGACACCGACGATGCCGTGGTGGCGTACTTCGGCGACGGGGCCACCAGCCAGGGCGACCTCAACGAGGCCCTCGTGTGGGCGTCGGTGAACGCGGCCCCCGTGGTGTTCTTCTGCCAGAACAACCAGTGGGCGATCTCGGAGCCCGTCGAGCGCCAGTCGCGCGTTCCGATCGCGCAGCGGGCGACCGGCTTCGGCATCCCCGCGGTGCGCGTCGACGGCAATGACGTTCTCGCCTGCCACGCCGTCATGAGCGCTGCGCTGGAGACGGCGCGCGACGGCGGCGGCCCGGTGTTCATCGAGGCGTTCACCTACCGGATGGGCGCCCATACGACGTCGGACGACCCGTCGCGCTACCGCATCGCGGACGAGTTGGAGTCGTGGCGCGCGAAGGACCCGATCGACCGCATGCGCAGCTACCTCGAAACGGAGGGAATCCTGACGGCCGACCAGCAGCTCGCCCTCGACGCGGACAGCGACGCGCTCGCCGCGGCTGTGCGGGCCGGTGTCCTCGAGATGCGCAACCCGGAGCCTCTCGACATGTTCGACAACGTGTACGCCGGGGCGCATCCGCTCGTCACCGCGGAGCGCGCGTCGTACGCCTCCTATCTCGCATCTTTCGTCGACGAGGCCCGCTCATGACGGTGACCATGGCGAAGGCCATCAACACCGGCTTGCGCCGGGCGATGGATCAGGACGGCTCGGTTCTCCTGATGGGACAGGACATCGGGGCCCTCGGTGGCGTCTTCCGCATCACCGACGGCCTCTGGAAAGACTTCGGTGACTCGCGGGTCGTCGACACCCCGCTCGGCGAGTCCGGCATCGTCGGGGCGGCCATCGGGCTGGCGATGCGCGGTTACCGGCCGGTGTGCGAAATCCAGTTCGACGGCTTCGTTTTTCCCGCCTTCGACCAGATCACGACGCAGCTGGCGAAGATGCGTTACCGCACCGCGGGTCGGGTGGCGCTGCCGGTCACGATCCGCATCCCGTACGGCGGCGGCATCGGCGCGGTCGAGCATCACAGCGAATCGCCCGAGGCGTACTTCGCGCACACGCCCGGGCTCCGCGTCGTCACCTTCGCCTCCTCCCAGGACGCGTACGACGTGACGAGGTCTGCGATCGCGTCCGACGACCCGGTCATCGTCCTGGAACCCAAGCGGCGCTACTGGGACAAGTCCCCGCTCGAGACGGGTGACGCGGTGCTGCCCCTGCCGCTCGCCAGCATCGCCCATGCCGGCAGCGACGTGACGTTGGTCTGCTACGGCCCGACCGTGCGCACCTGCCTGTCGGTGGCGCAGGTCGCCGCCGATGAGGGTCGTTCCGTCGAGGTCGTCGACCTGCGGTCACTGTCGCCATGGGACGAGGACACGGTCCTCGATTCGGTACGCCGAACCGGCCGCTGCATCGTCGTGCACGAGGCCAGCGTCTCCGGCGGGCTGGGCGCGGAGATCGCCGCGAGGGTCAGCGAACGAGCCTTCTACATGCTCGAAGCCCCGGTCCTGCGGGTCGGCGGCTTCCACACGCCCTACCCGGTGTCCCGCATCGAGGACGAGTACCTGCCCGACCTCGACCGCATTCTCGACGCGATCGACCGGTCGTTCGCGGTCTGACGTCGCGCGATAATCCCTTGGGCGCCACGCGACAATGTTGCCGCAGGGCTATGGTGCGAAGGCGCCCGATGCCTAGGCGCGGCACATCGCCGTTGACGTGAGGAGGGCCCGTTGACTCGCATGCAATTCCGGTTGCCCGACCTCGGCGAGGGCCTCACCGAGGGCGAAATCGTGGCCTGGCTGGTCGCGCCCGGTGACATCGTCACGCTCAACCAGCCCATCGTCGAGGTGGAGACCGCGAAGGCCGTCGTGGAAGTGCCGTCGCCGTACGCGGGGGTCGTGCTGGCCCTCCACGCCGACGCCGGTCAGACGGTCGACGTCGGCGCCCCGATCCTGACGGTCGACACCGGCGGCGAGTCGACGGACGGCGCCGGTGACGCGCCGGCCGACGGTGCTGCGGCGCAGCGGGAAGCCGTGCTCGTGGGCTATGGCGTGCGGACGAGTGCCGCCCGCCGGCGGCCGCGTCGCGCCGAGATCCTCGCCCCCGGACATATCTCCAACGGCCGGCCGGTGTCGGGTCAGGCCGCCACGGATTACGCCGTGCCGACGCAACTCGGCGCAGGCAGTGCCGCCGGGGCAGACGCTGCCGGCAGCGCGGTCGGCGCGGTGTCGCGGACCGCCGGCGACGAGCGGGCCCTCGCGAAGCCACCCGTGCGCAAGCTCGCGCGATCCCTCGGGGTCGACCTCGCGACCGTTGCGGGCACCGGCCCCGGTGGCCTCATTACGCGGGAGGACGTGGAGCGGGCAGCCCGCCCGGTGCCGACTGTCGGCCGCAACGTGCCGTTCCCGGCCAGCCCGCTGCCCCCGTCGTACGACACGTCACGTGAACGCCGTATCCCCATCAAGGGCGTCCGCAAGTTGACCGCCGACGCCGTGGTGCGCAGCGCTTACAGCGCGCCGCACGTGACGGAGTTCATCACGGTGGACGTCACGCCGCTGATGGCCCTCGTGAAGGAGCTGCGCGCCGACGACGCGTTCGAGGGCGTGAAGGTGACCCCGCTCATGCTCTTTTCGTGGGTGCTCATCGAGGCGATCCGCCGCAACCCGTTCGTCAACGCGACCTGGGACGAGCTGGCGCAGGAGATCGTGCTCAAGGAGTACGTCAACCTCGGCATCGCCGCGGCCACCCCCCGCGGGCTGCTGGTGCCGAACGTGAAAGACGCGCAGGACCTGTCGCTGCGTGAGCTCTGCCAGGGGATTGCCGCGCTCGCGGAGACCGCAAAGGCCGGCAAGACGCCGCCCGCCGACCTGCACCACGGCACCATCACCATCACCAACGTGGGGGTGTTCGGGGTCGACACCGGCACCCCGATCATCAACCCGGGCGAGGCGATGATCCTGGCGCTCGGGGTCATCCGTCCGCAGCCGTGGGTGTTCGAGGGGGAGATCGCGATCCGCCAGGTGACGACCGTCGCGGTGTCGTTCGACCACCGGATGATGGACGGCGCCGAGGGCTCGAAGGTGCTGGCCGACCTGGCGCACATGCTCTCCAGCGCCGACGCGTTCCCGGCCTGGCGCTGACGCACGAGGTGCACGTCGTACGACAAGGGGACTTTCGGCCCGCGCGGTCGGCGGCCTGACCCGGTGTACTGGAGGCAACCGACGAAGGGCTCCGTCATGCCGTCCGCCCGCACCGTCCGATCCGCGACCGCCGTCCTTGGCGGTGCCGCCGTCCTGGCGCTGGCGCCCGCCGCCCCGGCGTCCGCCCACGAGAAGTACTTCCTCCGTGACGGCTACGCGACCGACTGGAGCTTCTTCTTCTCACCGATCACGTTGACCCTCGTCCTCCTTGTCGTCATCGCGGCGGCGGCCTGGCGCGTCGTCGGCCGCCGCGTGGGTCACGTCGAGCTCAAGCCGCTGGCGCGACTCGCGGGCCTGGCGCCGTACATCCCCCGCTTGCTCGCGATCCACCTCGGCGTTTCCCTCCTCGCGTTGGCGGTCCTCGGGCAATTCCTCGCACCGAGCATCGAGCTGCACCACCTCCCCGCCTCGACGGTGCTCGGCGTGCTGGAGGGCGCGTTGGGGGTCTGGTTCATCTCCGGCATCAACATCAGGCCGGCGACGGTCGTCCTCGCGCTGGTCGGGCCGGTGTCGCTCTTCGCCATCGGGCCCGTCGGGCTTCTCGAGTCGATGAACATCGTGGGCGTCGCGGCGTTCCTGTTCCTCGTGCCACCCAGTGCGACCGGGCGCTACGGGGCCGTGACCCCCAGCCGCGACGAGCTGCGCCGCGCTCTCCTTGCGTTGCGGGTCCTCGTCGGGGGTGCGCTCATCGTGCTGGCCTTCTCCGAAAAACTGGCGAACCCCGGGCTGGCGCGGGCGATCATCGCCCAGCATTCGCAGCTGAACGTCCTCGGCCTGTTCGGTATCCACAACGTCGACCTGTTCATCCGGATCGCGGGGGCCACGGAGATCCTGTTCGGCCTGCTCGTCATCTCCGGCGCCATGCCGCAGGTCGCGGTCCTCGTCGCCGCCATCCCGTTCAACCTGACGTTGCTGCTGTTCGGGACGACGGAACTCATCGGGCACCTGCCGGTGTACGGCGTTTTCCTAGCCCTTCTCGTGTACGGCTCCGCGGCCCGGACCGCCCCCGACGTGTCCTACCTGCCGAAGCCACGCGCCAAGACAACCCGCGTGGCCGATGCGGCCTCGCCATCCGTGCTGTAATCGCAAGGTGAACCCTTGGGTGTGGTGGCTGATCATCGCGGCCGCGTGCGGCGTCATCGAGGTCCTGTCGCTCGACCTCGTCTTCGCCATGTTCGGCGCCGGGGCCGCTGCGGCCAGCCTGACCGCGGTGGCGACCGACGACTTCCTCATCTCCACGATCGTGTTCGGCGTCGTGTCGGTCGCCATGCTCGGCGTCGTCCGCCCCGTGGCGCTTCGGCACCTGCGGACCGGGCCGGACGTGAAGATGGGGATCGAGGCGCTCACCGGCTCGAAGGCCGTCGTGTTGGAGCGCGTCGACGAGCAGCACGGCCTCGTGAAACTCGCGGGTGAGGTGTGGACCGCCCGGCCGTACGACTCGGACGCGGTTCTCGAGCCAGGCGCGTCCGTCGACGTCGTCGAGATCCGCGGCGCAACGGCGTACGTTCTCTGACGAGGGGGCGGTCATCATGACCGGCCGCAAGTAAGGGAGTTCGCTGTGACACCTGCGTACATCGCCGTCGGCGCTGTCGTCGTCCTGGCTCTGATTGCCGTGGCGAAAACGATCCGGATCGTGCCCCAGGCGCGGGCCGG
>JAVEEB010000490.1 GCA_030840665.1 Frankiaceae bacterium
GTCGCGGCGGGACTGGAACGGGTGGAGGCCGACGCGCGCACGTCGTACGGTTCGGTCCTGGCCTACACCGGTCCGGCGGAGGAGGGACTCGCGGAACTTCAACGGGGCATGGCGATTGCGCAGCGCCTGGACGACCATCACACGTGGCTACGGGGCTTCATCAACAGCTCGGACATCCTCGAACTGCTGGGCCGGCACGAGGAGGCCGCGCACGTCGCGGAGCAGGGCGCGGCCCTCGCCCGCAGCCTCGGGTTCGAGCGGTCGTTCGGCGCTTTCCTGATCGGCAACCAGATCGAGCCGCTGATGCGCCTGGGCCGGTGGGCGGAGGCGGAGCGACTGGCGCGGGCGGCCCTCGCGACGGGTCCCGGCGGCGTGTTCGAGAGATCGTTGCTCGAGCTGCTGGCGCAGCTGCACGCGTGGCGCGGCGAGTACGACGAGGCCCGCGAATGCTTGGACGCCGCCGCCGCGGAACGCGAGACCGACCTCGACTGGCAGTTCGTGCACGTCCTCGCGACGACCAACGCGGAGGTGGCCCGGGGTCGCGGCGACATCGCCGGTGCGCGCGCCATCGTCGACCGGGCGCAGATCCTGCCGGTGACGGGCGCGGAGAGCCGCTACGGCTGGCCGTTGCTCTGGATGGCGGCGCGCATCGAGGCCGACGCCATGGCCGTGGACCGGCGACGGCGCGACGGCGGCGACGACGAGAGCGCGGGGCGCGTCGCGGCGATCGAGGCCGCGGCGGCGCGGTTGTCGCTCGCCACCAGCTCCAACCGTGCGTACGCCCGCATGGTCGCCGCCGAGCTCGCCCGCGCCCGCGGGGCTGCTGACGTCCCGACGTGGTCGGACGCGGTCGACGGGATGCGCGAGGCGCGTGACGTGCACCGGCTGGCCTACGCGCTCTGGCGGCTGGCCGAGGTCGCCTGCGCGACCGGCGACCGCGGGGCAGGCGCGACCGCCGCGGCCGAGGCGCTCACGATCGCCCGCGACCTCGGTGCGGCACCGCTCATGGCGGACGTCCTTGATCTGGTACGACGGGCACGCCTCCCCGTCGACGAACCCGTGGATCCGTCGGCCGCGGACGACTCCTTCGGGGCGTTGGGCCTCACCGAGCGGGAGCGGAGCGTGCTGGCCCACGTCGCCGCCGGGCACTCGAACGCGCAGATCGGCGACGCCCTGTTCATCAGCCCGAAGACGGCGAGCGTGCACGTGTCCAACATCCTCACCAAACTCGGCGCGGGCAGCCGCATCGAGGCCGCCGCCCTGGCGCACCGGCTCGGCATAAGCCTGGACCAGCCCGTCGACTAAGACATGCCTTAGCGACGGCCTTCCGCGGGGGCAGCGGGTCGCGAATTCTGAGGCGCCGCACGGTGAACTGGGGGTTGGCGACCGATCCGGCGGTGGGCCTCTTATCGCGACGCTGTTCGTACATCCACATCCGGAGTACGAGGACGGCGACCATGACCAGCACCGCAACAACGACGAGCACCGGCACGATGCGCGCGGCCCTGCGCTACCCCCACTTCCGCCGACTTATCGTCGGCCTCGGCGTCTCCCAGGCCGGGGACTGGCTGTACAACGTGGCGCTGCTCGCGTTCGTCTTCGACCGCACCCACTCGTCGGCGTGGATGAGCGCGACGACCGCGGCGCGGGTGCTGCCGATCGTCATCCTCGGCCCGATCGGCGGCGTGCTGGCGGACCGCTTCGACCGTCGGCAGCTGATGATCGGCTCGGACCTGCTGCGCGCGGCCTGCATGCTCGCCCTCGCCGCGATCGCGGTGCTCGGCCTGCCGGTCGCGCTGGCGCCGTTGTTCGCGGGCCTCGCCACGGTGGCGGCCGCGCCGTACGCACCGTGTGTCGCCGCGACCACCCCGCGCCTCGTCCGCGACGAGGACCTGCCTGGCGCCAACGCCGCGCGCTCCGTCCTCGGCCCCGTCTGCATCGTCGCGGGGCCCGCGCTGGGCGCGGTGCTGCTCTTGCTGGGGTCGCCGACGCTCGCGTTCGCGCTGAACGCGGGGACCTTTCTCGTGTCAGCACTGGCGGTTGCCGCCATTCCGGCCGGCCCGATCTTCGCCCCGACCGCGAGGGTCGCGGACGAGCCGCGGTCCTCGGTGCTCGCCGACGTGACCGTCGGGGCGCGTGCGCTTCGGCGGCACCCGGAGGCGATGCGGCTCGTCGGCGCGGACCTGCTGTGCAGCGTCGTGTACGGCGCCGAGACCGTCCTGCTGCTGCTCGTGAGCGGCCGCCTCGGGCTCGGCTCGGCCGGCTATGGCTACCTCCTCGCCGGCATGGGGGCCGGCGGCGTGCTGGCGCCGCTCGTCGCGGGCAGGGCCGCTCGCGCCTCGCGGCCCCGGGTGGTGCTCGCCGCCGCGCTCGCCGCCGTTGCCGTGCCATTGCCGTTGCTCTCGGTGTCGCCCTCGCTGGCCGTGTGCCTCGCCGCGATGGTGTGCGGCGGGGCCGGCGGCGTGCTCGTCGAGGTCATGACGGAGACCACGTTGCAGCGCGTGCTGGACGAGGACGTCTTCGCACTGGCGTACGGGTTCGCCTTCCCCGCCGCGGTCGCCGGCATCGTCGTCGGGTCGGTGCTTGCGGCGCCATTGACCGCGTTGCTCGGACTCGGCGGGGCCCTCACGACGATCGGCGCGCTCGTGCTCGTGTACGCCGCCGCGCTCCTGCGCCCCTCACGTGCCGCCGCCCCGGCGCTTCTTGTCGAGGCGTTCGCCGGATAGCAAACCGGCGCACGCTCGGGCCTGCGCCATATCAGCACATTTCCGCACATACCAGGACAGAATTTCTTGACGCCGTTGTTACCGAAAGCGCACCCTCTCATCGAGCCTGGGCCGGCCCATTCAACCGTCGAGAGGTGACCCGTGACTGTTCATAGGTTCCGCGCACGTACCAAGATCGGCGGCGCGATCATCGCGCTCGGCCTGCTCACTCCAGCGTTCGCGACCAGCCCGGCGGCAGCGGCTGCCGGCGAGACGAGCCGCGCCATTGCACCCGTCATCAACGCCAACTTCCCCGATCCCGACATCCTTCTGGTCGACGGCGTCTACCACGCGTACGCCACGAACTCGGGCGGCCAGAACATCCAGCACCAGACCTCGACGGACCTACTGCACTGGACGCCGCGACCTGACGCACTGCCGGTGCTCGGCGCCTGGGTCGGCCCGTGCAGCTTCGCGCCCGGCGGCGCGACGGACCACTGCATCTGGGCCCCCGAGGTCTCGGCCGTCGCGGGTCACTACGTCATGTACTACACGGCGCGCGACAAGCTCGCGCCGCGCCAATGCATCGGCGCCGCGACGTCGTTGTCACCGGACGGGCCGTTCGTCCCCGTCGGCACCGAGCCGCTGGTCTGCCCCGACGGGGCGCGCGGCACGACCGACCTCGGCGGGGCGATCGACGCCTCGACGTACAAGGAAAATGGGCAGTTGTATCTGCTGTGGAAAGCCGACGGCAACTGCTGCCCGGGCAAGGCCGCGATCATCTTCATCCAGCCGCTGTCCGCCGACGGCCTCACGCTCACCGGTCCCCCGACCGAGTTGCTCCGCGTCACGCAACACTTCGAGGGCAACGTCGTCGAAGCACCGACGCTGCTCAAGCACAACGGCACGTACTACCTGTTCTACTCGGCGAACGATTTCGGCGGGGGCAACTACCGGACCAACTACGCGACGGCGACCAGCATCACCGGGCCGTACACGAAATCCTTGCGTGAGTTGATGACCACCGACCTGTTCCACGGGACGGTGATCGGCCCCGGCGGGCAGGATGTCTTCACCAACAAGCGCGGCACGACGTCGATCGTGTTCCACGGCTGGGACCCGACGTACACCTACCGCGCCATGTACACGAGCGAGCTGGTGTGGTCCGCCACGGGCGTCCCGACCGTGAAGGCCGCCGACACCCGTTACCAGGCTGAGGACGGTGTCGTCGTCGACGCGCGCGTCGTGCCCGACAACACCGCGTCCGGCGAGGCGAAGGTCGGTGGGATGGACAACCTCGACAGTTCGGTGACGCTGCGGATGTATGCGCCGAAGTCCGGCCCCGCGATCCTCGGCATCCGGTACGCCAACGGTTCGCTGGATGCGAACGGCAACGGCGTGCCGGCGACGGACACGGTGACCGTCAACGGCAAGTCGGCCGGCGTCGTCACCCTCGCGAACACGGCGTGGGGCAACTGGACGATGGCCCCGTACGGCGTGACGCTCAACAAGGGCTGGAACACCGTCACGTTGACGAAGTTGACGTACTTCGCGGAGATCGACGCGGTCGACCTGTACTACGGCCCGGCGCCGAAGGTGTCGCACGAGCCGATCGGTGACCCGGCGACCGCGACGCGCTACGAAGCGGAGGCGGGCGTCATCACGCACGCGAACGTCGTTCCCGACGCCCGCGCGTCGGCCGGGGCGAAGGTTGGCGGGCTCGACTTCCTCGACAGCTCGGTCACGTTGACGATCAACGTGGCGACGGCGGGCGTGAAGACGTTGCGCATCCGTTTCGACAACGGTTCGCTCGATCGCAGCGGCTACCCGGTCGTCGCTACCGACACGGTGACGGTCAACGGCGTCGCAGCGCGCTCGATCACGTTCCCCAACACCACCTGGGGCAACTGGGAAACGGTCGACTACCGGGTGCTGCTGCACGCCGGCGCCAACACGGTGACCTTCACCAAGGCCACGTTCTACACGGAGCTGGACGCGGTCGACGTCTTCTAGCTCAAACCTGTTTGCGGACAACGGAAAGGGTGCGGGAGGCATCCCCGCACCCCTTCCGTTGTCCATGCCTCGCTACGTCAGCGTTTCGACCCGCTGTCCGGTGATCTTGGCGATCGCATCGAAGTCCTTGTCAACGTGGAGCACGGTGAGGCCGTCGAGCTCCGCGGTCGCTGCGACAAGAAGATCGGGAATCGATGGGCCACGGTGAAGGCCACGATC
>JAVEEB010000498.1 GCA_030840665.1 Frankiaceae bacterium
TGATGTTGCGCTGCGACATGCCGAGCCCGTGCGGGGCCGGGTCGATGATGCGGTGCAGTGCGCCGAGGAGCGCCGTGTAGTTCGCGAGCGGCTCCCCCATGCCCATGAAGACGACGTTGCTGAGGCGACCGGGGCCACCTTCGAGGTCACCGCGGGCCATCTGCCGCGCCGCAGCGACGACCTGCTCGACGATCTCGCCGGTGGACAGGTTGCGGGTGAGGCCCGCCTGGCCCGTGGCGCAGAAGGGGCAGGCCATCCCGCAGCCGGCCTGGCTGGAGACACACACGGTGGCGCGGTCGGGGTAGCGCATGAGAACGGACTCGACGAGGGCGCCGTCGTTAGCGCGCCACAGCGTCTTGCGGGTGTCGCCGGCGTCGGCGGTCTTCTCGCTGATGGGCGTCATCAATGTGGGCAGGAGGGCGGCGGCGAGCTCCTCGCGCAGGCCTGCTGGCAGGTCGGTCATCTCGGTCGCATCGTTCGTGAGCCGGCCGAAATAGTGCTTGCTCACCTGGTCCGCGCGGAACGCCGGGTGCCCCGCCTCGGTCACCAGGGCGCGACGCTGCTCGAGGGTCAGGTCCGCAAGATGGCGCGCCGGCTTCCCACGTTTGGTGGGCGCTGGGGTGATGTCGAGGGGAATCATGCGACGTCCAGTGTCACATGCGAGCACGTCGTACGACGAAATCGCACATCCACACCGCCGGAGTGTCCTTGTTTGCCGCTCCCGTTCGTCCTCATAGTGAAGCGGTGATCAGCACCGACCGAACCGAAGGGCCACGACCATGCCGCAGTACGCCGCACTGATCTACAACGCCGACCTCGACTGGACCCAGCCCGAGCAGGCTCACATCATGGGGGACTACAACGAATTCGGCGAGGCCGCCGCGGCACTGATTCGCGGTGGCGCGGCGCTGTACCCGACGTCGACCGCCACCACCGTCACGGTGAACGGCGGCAAGGGCGGGGATGTCGTGACGACCGACGGTCCCTTCGCCGAGACCAAAGAGGTGCTGACCGGCTTCTACCTCCTCGAGTGCGCCGACCTGGACGAGGCAGTGAAGTGGGCCGCGAAGATCCCCGGCGCGTGGACCGGCAGGGTCGAGGTCCGACCGGTCATCGACTTCGGTGCCGGCGCCTCCTGAGACGACGCGCTCGGCCCTCGTCGCGTTGCTGCGCGATGAGGGCCCGCGCGTGCTCGCCGCCCTCGTCCGGACGACCGGCTCGCTGGCCATCGCCGAGGACGCCGTCCAGGACGCGATCGTGACGGCGCTGGAGGTCTGGCCGCGCACCCAGGTCCCCGACGAGCCGCGCGCCTGGCTGACCGTGACGGCGCGCCGCCGCGCGATCGATGTCCTGCGCCGGGAGGCCGCTCGCGGCGGGAAGGAACTGGCAGCCATGGCTGCAGTGGAACCCGACGACGGGCCGGTGCCCGAGTACGTCGTACACGATGACCTTTTGCGCCTTCTCTTCACGTGCTGCCACCCGGCGTTGAGCCTGGAAACCCAAGTGGCACTGGCTTTACGGACGCTGTGCGGGCTGTCCGTCGCCGAAACCGGCCGCGCGTTGCTGGTCCCTGAAGCAACCATGGCCAAGCGCCTCACGCGCGCACGCCAGAAGATCGCCGTCGCGGGCATCCCGTATCGCGTGCCGGACGCCGCGGAGCTGCCCGACCGGATACGCGGCGTCGCGGCGACCGTCTACCTGTTGTTCAACGAGGGCTACAGCCCCGCGGACGGCGATGCACCCGAACGCCGTGATCTCGCCGCACAGGCGCTGCGGTTGTGCCGGTTGCTGCGCGAGTTGCTGCCCGACGAGGCGAGCATCATGGGGCTGCTCGCGTTGGTGTTGCTGACGGAGGCGCGTCGGCCGGCGCGCATCGACGCCGACCGCTTCGTCCTGATGGCCGACCAGGATCGCTCGCTCTGGGACGCGTCACTCATCCGCGAAGGCGTGCTGCTGGTCGGCCTCGCGCTGCAGCGCACGCCGGATTCCCCGGATCTGTACGTGTTGCAGGCCGCCATCGCCGCTTGTCATTGCCTGGCTGCGACGGCCGGCGACACGGATTGGGTGGCAATAACGAGTTGGTACGACGTTCTGGTGCGCATCGCGGACACGCCCGTCGTCAGGCTCAACCGGGCGGTGGCCCTGGCCGAACGCGACGGCACGGTTGCCGGCCTTGCCGCGATGGACGAGATCGACGGCCTGGACTCCTACGCTTTGTGGCACGCCGCGAGGGCCGAGCTCCTGCTTCGCGAGGGGCTGAAGCATGAGGCGGTCGCCGCCTTCGAAGCCGCCCTGGAGTTGCCGGTCAACGCAGCGCAGCGGGAGCACCTGCGGGCACGCCTGGCGGAGTGCCGGCCGGCTTCGTAGCCGATCCTCCGCGCCGTTGGGACGGTCGGCGTGCACGATGGGTGAGCACCGCTGTCAACGAGGCTCACGACAGCCGACCGAGAGGGCCCGAGCATGGCCGCACTGCCCGCCGCCGCCGATGTCGTCGTCATCGGGTCGGGCCACAACGCGCTCGTTGCGGCAACGTTCCTGGCCCGCGCTGGTCTGTCGGTCGTCGTCCTGGAGGGGGCGCCCGTCATCGGTGGTGCGACGCGCACCGAGAGGCCCTTCCCGAAGGTGCCCGACCTGCAGCAATCCACTGGCTCGTATCTCCTCGGACTGATGCCGCCGGAGCTCCCCGCCAAACTCGGTGTGCGGATGCCCACGATCCGGCGGGACCCGCATTACTTCCTGCCCACGACCGGCGAGCGCTACCTGCTGTTCGGCTCGGACCGCGAGGCGACCCGTCGCCAGTACGTCGAGTTCTTCAGCGCTGCCGATTGGGCCGCCGACGAGGCGATGCAGGCCGAAATTGCCATGCTGCGCGAGGATTTGGCCGAGACATGGCTCACGGAGCCCTTGTCGCTGGAGGGCACGGCCGACCGCTTCGTACGGCCGTCGTTGCAGTCCGCGTTCGTCGACCTGTGCCGCGGGAGCGTCGGCGACTACCTCGACCGGTTCGGCTTCTCCTCGGACCTCGTCACGGCCATGTACGCCGTGACCGACGGCCTGTCCGGCCTCGACGGCACCATCGACTCGCCCGGGTCGGGCCACAACTTCCTGGTGCACAACATGTGCCGGCTGCCGGGGTCGGGTGGCACCTGGATGGTCGTACGCGGCGGCATGGGGACGGTGTCGCGGCTGATCGCGGACGAGGCCAGCATGGCGGGTGCGGTCATCGCAACTGATGCTCGCGTGGCGCGCGTGACGACGACGGATGGGGTCACCGACGGGGTGGCGCTCGAGGACGGCCGAACGGTGCGCGCGCGCGTCGTCGTCGCCGGTTGCGACCCATTCACGCTGCGCAGGCTGGCGGATTTGCCCGCCCCGTTGCTGGAGCGCATCGAGGGCTGGACGCATCGCGGCACGACCATGAAGGTCAACCTGGCGCTGCGGGACCTGCCCGTTTTTCGTTGCCTGCCTGAAGATCGGGGCCAACATCAGGCGACGATTCACCTGCTGCCGCAAGGCGGAGACGTGCTCGAACAGGTGCGCTTGGCGTACGAGGACGCGAAGGCGGGGCGGCTCGCGGAGTTCCCGACGATCGAGTGGTACATCCACACCACCATCGACCCGTCATTGCGCGACGCGGCGGGTCACCACTCGTCGGCGCTGTTCGTGCAGTGGGCGCCGTGGGACATCGCCGGCTCGTCGTGGGACGCGGAACGCGACGGTTATGTCGAGCATCTGCTCTCGATCTGCGACCGCTTCGCGCCGGGCACCTCGGACCTGGTGGCCGACACCTTCGCCCTCGCCCCGCCCGATATCGAGCGCCATTTCGGCATCCAACGTGGCCACATCCACCACGTCGACAACGCGGTAGCCTTCGCCGACCGGATGCCGTACGTGACGGGCGTCGACGGGCTCTATGCCGCCGGCGCCGGCTGCCACCCCGCGGGGTCGGTCATCGGTGCGGCAGGCCACAACGCGGCGATGCGCGTCCTCGCCGATCTGGGCCTTGGTCACGACTAGCGCGACCCCGTTGTGTCCGGAAAGACCGATGCGAGACTTCGTACGAGGAGGTTGTCACATGGTGCTCCGAGACTATTCGGGCGAGACGGCATTGGAGCAATTCCACATCGCGATTACCGCAGCCGGTGACCCGGGCATGGTCGCCTCTGAGGGATTCGACCGTCGGCTTTCGCTCTACTGGCACGGTGAGCCGAACAGTGACGTTCAGGCGCTGATCAAAGCGGCCCGCTCCGCCGGCGTGACCGTCGCGGTGAACCAGCGGACCTGGACCAAGTCCGATCTGTCCGCGGCCCGAGATCGCATCTTTGCTGACGCCTCCCTGCTGAACACTCTCGGCGTCTCGCTACTTCGCTTCTCCCTGCACGCCGACGGCATCGATGTTGGCCTCGCACACACCACTGGCACGACAGAATGGGAAAGCGCTCAAGCGCGACTACAGGCGGTGGCGGGAGGCATCCCGGTACATGTGTTCGCCTCCGACCCCGTGATGGACTGAAATCCCGGCCATCTTGCCGCCGACAGGCGGCTAGCAAGTTCAGCCCGGGATGAAGAGCGACAGCAGCAGGTAGGCGACAGGGGCCGTCGGCAGCATCGAGTCGAGCCGATCCATCACGCCGCCATGGCCGGGCAGCAGGTGGCTCATGTCCTTGATCCCGATGTCGCGCTTGATGGCCGACTCCCCCAGATCACCGATCGTCGCCGACAGGACGGTCGCCAGGCCGAGCAACGCGCCCTGCCAGATGCGGCCACCAGGAAGCAGCCAGGGGACCAGCGAGCCGCCGACGAGAACGCAGAACGTCACGGAGCCGCCGAGCCCCTCCCACGTTTTCTTGGGGCTGATCCGGGGGGCCAATTTGTGGCGGCCCGCGAGCACGCCGGCCGCATAGCCGCCCGTGTCGACCGCGGCGACGGTGGCGATGAAGATGATGACGCGCTGGGGCCCGTGCGATTGCACGGCCATCAAGACGGCGAAGCCGGCCAGGAACGGCACGTAGATCGCGCTGAATGCGGCCGCCACGGAGTCGCGGAGCGCGTACGTACGCCGTCTCGGCAGCC
>JAVEEB010000033.1 GCA_030840665.1 Frankiaceae bacterium
TCGAGGCACTCCCAGGCGACGACACCGAGCGCGTAGGTGTCGCTGGCGGGGGTGACCCGTTCGCCGCGGGCCTGCTCGGGCGCGATGTAGTGGACGGTCCCGAGGACGTTGCCGGTCATCGTGATCGACGCCCCTGCCAGGGCGCGGGCGATGCCGAAGTCGGTGACCTTGACGACGCCGTCGGGCCGCACGATGAAGTTGCCCGGCTTCACGTCGCGGTGCACGACACCCGCGTCGTGGGCGGCCTGCAGCGCGAGGGCGGCCTGCCCGACGATCGACAGCGCCTGCCCGACGGGCAGCGCGCCGGTGCGGGCGAGCAGCGCAGCGAGGGTCTCGCCGTCGACGAGCTCCATGACGATGTACGGCGTCCCGTCCGCCTCGCCGAAGTCGAACACGCCCGCGATGCCGGGGTGGCTGAGGAGCGCCGCATGCCGGGCCTCCGCGAGGAAGCGGGTGCGGAAAGTGGGGTCCTCGGCGAACTCGGGTCGCAGCACCTTCACGGCGACCATCCGCTCGAGGACGATGTCGCGGGCGGCCCAGACCTCGCCCATGCCGCCTCCGGCAATCCGGTACTCGAGGCGGTATCGCTCGCCGAGGACTACCGCGGGTGCCAATGCGATCATCGCTGCGCCGCCTGGATCATCGCTTTGGCGATAGGCGCGGCCACGCGGCCGCCCGTGACGTCGTTGCCACCGGTGTCTCCGGCCTCGATGATGACGGCGACAGCGATGTGCGACGTCTCACCGGGCACGAAGCCGATGAACCAGGCGTGCGGCGGGCGACCGGGCGCGTTCTGCGCCGTGCCGGTCTTGCCGGCGACGGAGATGCCGGGAATCTGCGCCGCGGTGCCGGTGCCGCTCTGCACGACCGACAGCATCATCTGCGTCAACTGGTCCGCAATCGGGCGCGTAGTGGCTTGCTTGTAGTCCGTGGGCCGCGTCGTACTGATGGGCTGGAGGTTGGGGCCTTCCAGGGACGACACCATGTACGGCTGCTCGAGCTTGCCGTGGTTGGCGACCGCGGCGGCGATCATCGCGGCCTCGAGCGGCGTCATCCTGACGTCGAACTGGCCGATCGCGGACTGCGCGGTCTGCGGGTTGTTGAGGACCGTCGGGAAGACGCTCGCCGCCGCGTGGGTCGGGACGTCGAGGTGCGGGTCGTTGAAACCGAACGCCTCGGCCTGCTTGCGCAACGCGTCGGCGCCGAGGTCGAGCCCCAGCTTCGCGAAGGCCGTGTTGCACGAAATCGTCAGTGCCTGCAGGAGAGTTTGCTTGCCGTTCTGGCTGGGCGTGCAGACCTCGTCGTTGAAGTTGTGCAACTCGATCGTCGTCTGCGGCAAGGGGAGGCGGTGCGGCGCGTCGATCAGCGTGTCGGGCGTCATGCCACTCGCCAGCGCCGCGGCGCTCGTGATGACCTTGAAGGTGGAGCCCGGCGGGTACGTCTGCGCGATCGCGCGGTTGAGCAACGGCTGGTTGGGGTCGTCGGTCAGCTTCTTCATCTCGGCGTCGACCGCGGCCGTGTCGTGGCGCGCGAGCAGCGACGGGTCGTACGACGGGGTCGACACCATCGCCAGGATCGCGCCGGTGCTCGGGTCGATCGCCACCGCGGCCCCGACCTTGCCCTGCATCGCATCCCACGCGGCCTTCTGCACCTTGGGGTCGATCGTGAGGCGCACGATGCCGCCCTGTTCCTGCTTGCCGTTGAGGATGTTGCTCAGCCGGTGCACGAAGAGGCGATCGTCCTGGCCCGACAGGACGCTGTTCTCGGCTCCTTCGATGCCGGTCCTCGTGAACTGGGACGCGTAGCCGGTCACGGCGGCGTACATCGGGCCACCGGGATACGTCCGCAGGTAGCGCAGTTGGTCGGTCGTCGCCTCGCTCGTCGCGATGACGGTGTTGCCGACGACGATGTAGCCCCGCTTGACGTTGTACGACGCGATGATCGCGCGCGTGTTGCCCGGTTTGGTCGCGAGGCTGCGCGCCTCCACGGCCTGCACCACGTTGATGTTGATCAGCAGGGCGAGCAGCAGCAAGAAAGCGGCGAGGGAGACCTTCCGCAGGGCGGCATTCATCGGCGGATCATCTGCGTCGGGGCGTCGAGGAGCATCGGCGCGACGGGTGGCGGCTTCGGAGCGGGTGCGCTGGCGACGGGGCGCCGTGCGGCATCACTGATGCGCAACAGCAACGCGATGATGATCCAGTTCGCGAGCAGGGAACTGCCCCCGTACGAAATGAACGGTGTCGTGAGGCCCGTCAGCGGGATGAGCCGGGTAACGCCGCCCGCGACGATGAACAGCTGCCACGTCACGGAAAACGCCAGGCCCATCGCGAGCAACTTGCCGAAGCCGTCGCGGACGCTGAGCGCGGTGCGCAGGCCACGCTCGGCGATGAGCGCGAAGAGCACCACGATCGCCATGAGGCCGGCGAGACCGAGCTCTTCGCCGATGCTGGACAGGATGAAGTCGCTGTACGCGAACGGCACGATGTCGGGATGACCCTGGCCGAGCCCGGTCCCCGGCACGCCCCCGGACGCCATTCCGAACAGGGCCTGACGCAGCTGGTAGCCGTTGCGCACGATCGCCGGGTCCTGGCTGAACGGGTGCAGCCACACCTCGACGCGGGCGTGCACGTGCGGAAACAGTTTGTACGCGGCGAAAGCGCCGACCGCGAACAACAGGAACCCGATGATGACCCAGCTCGTGCGTTCCGTGGCGACGTAGAGCATCACGATGAAAATGCCGAAGAACAGCAGCGACGTGCCGAGGTCCTTCTCGAAGATGAGCACCGCAAGGCTGACCAGCCACGCGATGGCGACCGGCCCGAGGTCCCGGGCGCGCGGGAAGTCGATGCCGAAGACGCGCTTGCTGGCCAGGGCCAGGACATCGCGCTTCGCAACGAAATAGCTGGCGAAGAACACCATCAGCAACAGCTTCGCGATCTCGGCCGGCTGCAGGGAGAAGCCGCCGACGCGGATCCAGATCTGCGCGCCGTTGATGTTCGCGCCGACGATCGCCGGCAGGACGAGGAGCACGAGACCCGCGAGCATCGCGATGTAGCGGTACCGCTGCAACATCGTGTGGTCGCGCACGATCAACAGCGTCACGGCGAAGGCCACCATCGCGAGTGCCGTCCACAGCAACTGCGTGCCGGCCGTGGGCGACCGCGGGCTCGCCGCGTGGATGCGATAGATGACGACGAGGCCGAGCCCGTTCAGCAGCGCGGCGATCGGCAGCAGCAGCGGGTCGGCGTGCTTGGCGACCTTGCGGATGAGGACGTGCGCGCCGAGGAACAGGCCGGCCACGCCGCCGATGGCGGGCAGCCCGTCGACCTGAATGTTGCCGTGCAACGCGAACGAGACGTTGATGTACGCGCCCGCGACGAGCGCAAAAGCGAACAGCAACAGGAAAAGCTCGGTGCCGCGCCGGGTACGCGGCGTCAACGGCAGGTGCGCCGTGCGGGCGGCCGCGGTCACGACGTTCATGGCGTCGCCTTGTGGGTCGGCGCGCGGGCGGTGGACTTGGAGGCCGTCGGCGTCGGCGTCAGCGAAGGCGTGGGTGTCGCGGTCGGTGACTGCACCGTGGTCGGCGTCGGGGTGGGGCTGGTCCTGGCTCGCAACCCCTCGGCGACGACCTCCGCCGCTTGCCTGTTCGGGGCGGACAGCCCCGCCTCGACCTTGGCGCGCTCCAGGTCGGGCAA
>JAVEEB010000125.1 GCA_030840665.1 Frankiaceae bacterium
AGAACTGAAGCCCACATAGCGTTTCGGCAGGTCCTTGACGTCGAGGATCTCGTCGGAATGGTACGCAGCCAACGGCACCTCGCTGGTGCCGACGAGGTAGAGGTCGTCGGCCTCGAGCTTGTAGACCTCGCTGCTGTGCGCGCCGAGGAAACCGGTGCCCTCCATCGCCGCGGGCTTCACGAGCGCCGGCGCGATGACGGGGGTGAAGCCGGCCTCGGTCGCCTGCGCCATCGCCATGTTGATGAGCGCAAATTCCAGCAGCGCGCCGACGCCCGTCAGGTAGTAGAAGCGCGCGCCGGAGACCTTGGCTCCCCGCTCGGTGTCGATGGCCTTGAGACCCTCGCCGAGCTCCAGGTGGTCCTTGACCTCGAAGTCGTACGACGGGATCTCGCCCACCCGCTCGATCTCGACGGACATTTCTTCGCCGCCGCTCGGGGCACCGTCCTCGACGACGTTCGGCAGCTTCAGCAAGGTGGCGCGGAGGTCGGCCTCGGCCCCGGCCGTCTCCGCCTCGACGGCCTTCACCGCGTCGGACAGCTGCTTGGCGTGGGCGAGGAGCGCCGGCCGCTCGTCGGCGCTTGCTGTCCCGACGGCCTTGGACGCCAGCTTCTGCTCGGCGCGCATGTTGTCAGCGGCGGTGACGCACAGGCGGCGGCGCTCATCGGCGGCGAGGAGCTCGTCGACCAGGGCCTCGTCGGCGCCGCGGGCACGCTGGGAGGCGCGGACGAGGTCGGGGTCATCGCGGAGGAGCCTGAGATCGATCACCCGATGAGGTTACCGGCCGCGCCCGACGCAGATGCCCTGGCAGGGGGCCGTAGGCGTTGCGCGCGCTGGAGAGCGCGGGATGCCTACCGGCCTCGGTCGGGCGGGCGGCGGTGGCGGGGGCGGGGGCGGGTGGCGGCCGATGCCGCGCGGTGGTGGCTAGGGGAGGTCCGTGCCGCGCAGGCGGGCCAGCCACGCCGCGGCCTCCGCGAAGTCGCCGTCCGCGGTCGCCCGGCGCACCGTCGGGGCGGCACCATCGGCCCGCGCGTAGGACCCCAGAAACCGCACGTCCTCGCAGATGCGGTGCAGCGCCGACAGCGCCTCGCCCATCCGCGCTTCGTCGATGTGGCCTTCGCAGTCGATCGAGAACGAGTACCGCCCCAGGCCCTCGCCCGTCGGCCGCGACTCGATCCGCGTCAGGTTGACCCCGCGCACCGCGAACTCCGTGAGGATCTCCAGCAGCGCGCCGGCGTGGTCGTCCGCGATGTAGCAGACCAGCGACGTCTTGTCGGCGCCCGTCTGCGGCGGCACGTCCCCCGGCGGCACGGCGAGCACGAAGCGCGTGACCGCCCCGTCGTTGTCCTGGATGTCGCGCGCCAGCACGTCGAGCCCGTAGATGTCGGCCGCCAACGCGTCCCCCACCGCCCCGTCGAACTGGCCCGCAGCGACGAGCCGCGCGCCTTCCGCGGTGCTCGACGACGCCACGAAACGCGCATCCGGGATGTGCGACCGCAGCCAGCCCCGTACCTGCGACTCCGCGTGCGACATCGTCGCGATCGTCCGCACGTCGCCCAGCGACGTGCCGGGCCGCGCCATCAACGCGAACGACACCGGCAGCAGGATTTCGCACGCGATGCGCAGCGGCGTGCCCGAGCTCAACTCGTCGAGCGTCCGCGGCACGGATCCCTCGACGGAGTTCTCGAACGGCACGAGCGCGCCGTCGGCGTCCCCCCGACGTACGGCATCGAGGGCATCGGCGACCGTGACGGCCGGCACGAGCTCGGCGGCCTTCGCCTGCGGCAACGACAAGAGGGCGGCCTGACTGAACGTGCCCTCAGGCCCGAGGTATGCGTAACGCGGTGGGGTCGACACGCTGGTCACCTTATGTCCCGCGGCCGGAGCCCAGCGTCAAGGCAGAGCGTCACGCCCTTGAGGGCTGGCCCGGTGCGCGCGCGCCGCGGAGCGCGTACGACACCGCTTGCAGCTCTTCCGGCGACATCTCGTGATCGGACGCGCCGGCCTTCACGCCCTTTGCGTACGAGCGCGTGTCGCTGCGGCCGTGGATCGCCGTGACGACGACCCCGTCCCCGGCGTCGTCGAGCAAGGCGACGCTGTACGACAAGCGCCCACCCATGTCGGGGAACGCGTCGTACCGCATGACGGCCACGTGGCGGATCGCGTCACCCAGGTCGGCCCGCACGTCGGTGAGCGTCGTCTCCAGCGCGCCGACCCTGCCGCCGAGGGAGCGCAAGCGCTCCTCCTGCGCCTGGATGGCGGCGAGGACGTGCACGTGCTCGCCGTCTTCGCTGCGGACCACCGTCAGCAGCCGCTTGAGGCGAGCCGCCCGGCCGAGCGCGAGCACGGCGAGGACGAGGCAGAGCAGGGCGGCACCGGCGGCCGACAACGCGACGATCTGGACAACTTGCGGGTCGAGCGAGCTCACAGCACCTGGCCTCGTTGACGGAATGGTGTCAGCGTACGGGGCCGAGCTCCACTCCGCGCCGCGACGGGCACGGTCAGTCGAAAGACAGGAGCGACACGAACGACACGGCGCCGAGGACCGCGCCTGCGGGGTCGTGCACGGGCGCCGCCATCGCGTCCACCATCCGGATCTCACCGGTGCGGGACGTGATGCGCAGCAGGCCGCGGGCCGGAGCCTCCGTCGCGACGGCCAGCAACGGCGGGATGCGGTCGGCGTACGCCGGGCCCCGGTCGTGACCGCGCTTGCCCGCGTCGAAGTCCGCGAAATGCAGGATGCCGTCCAGGAGGTGGCGGCCGACCATCTCGTCCGGCGTCACGTCGCCGAGCAGGTCGGCGGCGGCGAACGAGGCGGCCAGCACGCGCCCGCGCACGTCGACGAGCAGGCACCCGTCCGGCGAGGTGGCGATGACATGAGCCCAGCCGGCGAGCGCCGCGGGGACGGTGGCCTCCGCGATCGGGACATCGATGGCATCCGGGTCGGGGATGGTGACGAACGCGATGCGTGGCGAAGGGGCGCGGGTCCGCGCGACGAATTCGTGCGCGGTGGCCGGCCCGGCGTCGACGGAGACGGCGGCCGTGGCGGCCACCGGTGCCGCCGCGTCGATGTCGATGACGTGCCGCACTTCGGCCGGAAGCCATTTCATGGGGATGACCAGCCGGGCATCGGATGCCTGCTCGTCGATCTCCGTAGCGGACCGGTGGTCAGCTGCTTGCACAATTCCTCCGCTCAAGGCGTCACGACCGGCCTGGACGCCGCCTCGCCATCGGAAACGGGGGCCGCCCCGGATGAGGCGAGCTGCCCCGCATCGACGGACGCGAGTGTTACTGCGCGCCACGGTAGCGCAGTGACGACGAAGAGCGTAAGGACCAAATAGGTCTCTTGTAGAACTCGGCCGATCACGTACGAGCCGTTGCCCGTGACGAACTCCTGACCCCAATAGACGACTTTCGTCGTGTAGGCGACTGCCAGGGCAACGGCCCACAGCACGCGCCGACGGTCCCTCCCGGCCATGAGCAGGCCGGCGATGACCGGCAATACCCACACAAAATGGTGGATCCAGGACACCGGCGAAACGAGCGCCGCCGTCAACCCCACAAGGCCGATCGACAGCACATGCTCGCCGTCGGCGTACGCCCGTTGAGCTCGGCGGAGCCCGATGACGGCGACAGGCACCGCCAACGCCAGCCACAGCAACGAACCCAACGGCGACGGGAACGCGAAGCGCAGCAGCATCCCGCGGATCGCCTGGTTGGACACCACGGTGTTCAGGCCGAGGCGTTGGCCCTCGAAGACGGTCGACGTCCAGTAGCGGTAGCTGTCGTGCGGGATGAGCGCGGCCGCGAGCAACTGCGCCCCGACGAACGCGGCGGCCGCGACACCGGCCATCCTGCGCCGGCCCGTCATCCACAGGTACGGGATGAACAGCGCGGGCGTGAGCTTGATGGCGGCGGCCAGCCCGATGAGCAGCCCGCGCGGCCATCTCCCGCGTACGACGGTGAGGTCGGCGACGACGAGGCCGACAAGGAACAGGTTGACCTGACCGAAGTAGAACGTGTCCCGCACCGGCATGAGGAATTCGGCGGCGACGAGCAACCCGGCGTACGCGATGGTCGAGTACGGGCCGGTCCGGGCGAGCAGCGGACGAAACAGCTTCCACACCAGGAACATCAGCGTCGCGAGCTCGAGGAACGTCCACACGATACCCAGCGGGTGCCGCTGCAACAGCGACAACGGGATGGCCAAGAGGCCACCGAAGGGCGGGTACGTGAACGGCAGCAACTGCGGGAACGGCGTCGCGTAGTCGTACAGACTGTGGCCGTGGGTGACGGCGACGCCCGCACCTTGATAGACCTGCAGGTCGACCAGCCAGTGCACGTCGTCCTGGTGCAGCCGCGGCTGGATGAGCTTGTACGTACCCCACGCGGCGGTCAGCAGCGCGAGCGCTCGAGCCACCGGTGGGCGGGCGGCGGCGCGCGCGATCCAGCGGCCGGCGACGGTCATCCAACGGGACATGCGGTCATTGTCTCCGTCTGGGCGACAGTCGCAGCCGCCGGACCGCGAGGGCGCGCGCCACGTGTGCGAACTGTCGCGCGCGATGACGCCGGCCCCGCCAGTCCGCGCCGGTGACGCGGTGGAAGAAGGGCACGGGCACCTCGATTACGCGCAACCCACCGCGGAGCGCGTCGATCGTCATACCGACCTCGATGCCGAAGCCGCGAGCCAAGGGACGAACGATGTCGTACGCAGCGATCGTCAGGCACCGCTGCCCGGAAAGCGGCTGCTCGGCCGAGAAGCCGGTCAGTGCCTCGATGCCGCCGCGCGCCAGCCGTACGACGCGACCGCGGCCGCCGCCGGGGGCCTGCTGCGCCGGCAACGTGGCGATGGCGATGTCGGCCGAGCCGCCCAGAACGGGGGCTGCCAACGCCGGCCAGGAGGCGGCGGAGGTCCGCAGGTCGGCGTCCAGGAACACCAGGAATCGGGCCCCGTACGCGGCCGCGGCCCTCGTGCCCGTGTCGAGCGCGGCACCCTTGCCGCGCGGGCGCTGGTGCCGGACCACCTGCGCGCCCGCCTCTTCGGCACGCGAGCTGGTGTCGTCCGAGGAGCCGTCGTCGACGACGATCACAACGGCGACGGCGCCCGCGGACAGGACGGCGTTGACCGTGTCACCGATGCGCTCGGCCTCGTTGAGGGCGGGGATGACCACCGCGACGTCGGACGAGGAATCAAGCACGCGCTGCAGCGTAGTGACCGCGGCGCTGCCCGCACGACGGGCGGGCACGCAGAAAAGGCCCAGGCGCGGCCGACGGGGGATGCGACCGCGCCTGGGTTACCCCCAATGTACAGACGTCGATATGAAAGTGCGCGTGCGCCATCTGGCGTAATTCGGAGTAACCGCGCTACTGCAAATGGGCTAGTGGGTCTCGCAAAATGACCCGCGCCCACACCGTTTTGTCGTGCTCTGTTGTTCGTACGCCCCAATCACTTGCCAGGGTGCTGACGATCGACAGACCCCTGCCGGAGTCGTGGCCCGGGGTCGCGGCGCGCGGCCTCGGCTCGGCGTCGAAGGCACCGTCGGTGACCGCGATGACGACGGTGTGGCCGCTGTCCTCGAGGTGCCAGTCGATGAGGAGTCCGTTGCCGGGCAAGGGATGGGCATGCCGGACGGCATTGCTCACCAGCTCGGAAAGGACGAGGGCGGCGTCGGCCACGCTGTCGACGGTGCCGACCGGCTGCAGCGCCTCTGCGAGGGCATGCCGGACCGCGGCGACGCTTGCGGCGGACGGCGGGATGTCGATCCGTGGCATCAACGCTCCGTCCGTCGGTGTCTCGCACCCTCGAGGCGACTCTGCCCGCGAGATCGACCCTCGGAAACGCCAGAAAAACCTGGCGGGGGCGGTCGGCTACCGGCGCCGGGACAGCGGCAGGACGACCAACGTCACGACAGCCGCGATGGCGAACGACAGCAGCGACGCGCTCATCCACGGCTGCGGGGTGAAGTGCAGCGCCGTCTGCGCCGCGGTCCACCGTTCCGTCCACCAAGTGGTCAGTGGGGTCGGATAGACGAGTTGGTACGACAGGAAGCCCAGCACCCACGGCAGCAGCAGCCAGGGCCGCGCCGGGGCGTTCGCGGACGTGTCCCACTCGCGCCGCTGCGTGAAGAACGTGACGATCAGGACGGCGGACAGCGGGACGAAGACGGCGCCGAGCAGCAGCAGGAAACTCTCGTAGTTCTGCAGGTCGACGAGCAGGGCGATGCCGGTGGCCAGCACGCCGATCGTGGCCGCCAGCACGCGCCGGTCGAGCCGCGGCAGGATGTTCTGCGTCGAGATCGCGGTGGAGTAGACGTTGGCGAAGGCCTCGTCGACCTCGTCGATCGCGAGGATCGCGAGGGCGACGCCGGCGACGGGGACGGCGAGAAGGGCCGTCGCCACGCTCCCGTTCTTGTCCGCCATCCCGGCGAACGCGAAGACGCCGAGCAGCAGGTAGACGGCGCCACCGGAGCCCCACCCGGCGAACGTGCCGCCGAAGGCCGCGCCGCGTGTCCGGGAGTGCCGCGAGTAGTCCGCGGCGAGCGGCGCCCATGACACGGCCAACCCGACGACCAGGTCGACGGCCGGCCAGAAGTTCGCCCAGTTGCCCGCCGTCCACGGCCCGACGCCCTTGTGCAGCACGGAGATGAGCAGGTACGCCGAAGCGGCGAGCACCACGAGCACGAGGTATTTGCGGAGCCGCTTGATGAACGTCAACGGGAACACCGCGAGCGCCGTTGCGGCCGCGCCGGCGAGCACGATGAACACCCACCGCAGCGACGGCGTCGTCAGCGACTGCGCCGCCGTCGCGATGACGAGGATCTCGACGACCGCCCACCCGATGCACTGCGCGATGTTGAGCACCGTGGGCAGATAGGACAGCTTCGTGCCCAGAAGGCCGCGCAGCAGGACCATCGCCGGAGCGCCGGTCGCGGCGCCGGGCACGGCGGTCAGCGCGAGGATGAGCGAGCCCAGCAAGACCCCGACGAGGACGGCCGCGACCGTCGCGATCAGGGAGGAGCCGCCGGGCAGCAGGAAAGGCGCGAGGACCGGCAAGGTCAGGCTGATGCCGAGGTTGCCCCACAACGAGAACTGGTCGAGGAAGCCGAGCGTGCGCGGCGACTCCTCCGTGAGGAGGTAGGGCGCCTCACGTTCATCGGAAAGAGCGGGCAGCGGGGATTGGATTGTCGACGTCATCGCGGAGTGCTCCCTACGCCGGCATTACCCGGTCAGG
>JAVEEB010000142.1 GCA_030840665.1 Frankiaceae bacterium
ACGTCCCCCCATACCGGGATCCCGGCGGCTCGGGCCGCGGCCAGGAGATGCGAGTCCGGCCGCCAGCCGGGTGACGTGACGATCAATTGGGTCCCGGGCGGCAGCGTGATACTGGCGGCCGGCCCCAGGACCACGGTCGCGCCCAGGCCCTGCAGCTCAGCGGCCCGCTGGCGACCGGCCTCGTCGACGGCGGCATCGACCGCGGTCACCGACGCGCCCAGTGATCGCAGCGCGCGGACGGCCGACGCCCCCGAGATCCCCGTCCCGGCGACGGTCACTGCCAGCGTCGACCAAGGGCTGCCGCGGTCTGCCGATGCCAGCCACTCCGGGGCGGTCATAACCCTCCGCCGCCGATGAACTCCGCATAGAACAGCCCGAGGCCGAACGCCACAGCAAGCCCGCCGATGATCCACAAGCGCACGATGACCGTGTTTTCCGCCCAGCCTGCCAGTTCGAAATGGTGGTGGATCGGCGCCATGTTGAACACGCGTCGATGGAAGGTCTTGAAGACGGCGATCTGGATGACGACCGACAGCGTCTCGACGACGAAGAGGCCGCCGAGGACGACGAGCAGCAACTCGGTCCGGGTCGTGATGGCGAGGCCCGCGACGGCGCCGCCGAGGGCGAGCGATCCCGTGTCCCCCATGAAGATCTTCGCCGGGCCGGCGTTCCACCAGAGGAAGCCGAAGCAGGCCCCCATCGCGGCGGCCGCGACCACCGCGAGGTCGAGCGGGTCGCGGACCGAGTAGCAGTTCTCCACCGCGTTGAGCCCGCCGCACGTGTTGCGGTACTGCCAGAACGAGATCACGACGTACGCGCCGAACACCATCGCGCTGGTCCCGCTGGCGAGACCGTCGAGCCCGTCGGTGAGGTTCACCGCGTTGGACGCCGCCGTGATCATCACCCAGGCCCACAACAGGAAGAGCACGGGCGCGAGCTGCAGCGCGTGCACGTCCCGGACGAACGAAATGACCCTCGAGGCCGGAGTGAAGCCGGTGTGCTTGTCGGCGAACTGCACGCTCATCAGCGCGAACGCCACCGCGACGACGAATTGGCCGACGAACTTCGTCTTCGCCGTCAGCCCGAGGCTGCGCTGCTTGCGCACCTTGATGAAGTCATCGAGAAAGCCCACCAGGCCGAGGCCTGCCATGAGAAACAGCACGAGCAGGCCGGACGCGGTGAAGCCGCCGCGGGTCGCCACGTGCGCGACCGCGTACCCGATGATCGTGGCCACGATGATGACGATGCCGCCCATTGTGGGCGTGCCGCGCTTGGTGTGGTGCGAGGTCGGCCCGTCGTCCCGGATCAACTGGCCGTAGCCGCGGCGCTCCAGGACCCGAATTGCCGCGGGGGTGCCCAGAAGGGCGAGGATCAGGGCGACGAGCGCGGCTATGAGTACCGCCCTCACCCTGTCACCTCCTCCGCGAGTGCCGCCGCCACGCTTTCGAGGCCGGCCACGCGCGAGCCTTTCACGAGCACGACGTCCCCCGGAGTTGCCTCGCCGAGCAGCAGGGCGACGGCCGCCCCCGTGTCCGGCACCGTTCGTGCGCGCGTCCCGCCGCGGGCGGCACCGGCGGCGATCTCTGCCGCGCCCTCACCGACCGCCAGGACTTCGGTCACGCCGAGCGACGCCGCGTACCGGCCGACCGCCGAGTGCGCCTCTGCGGCCCCGTCGCCGAGTTCGCCCATCAAGCCGAGCACCGCCCAGGTACGCCGCGGGCCCGCCAGCTCCATGAGGGCCCGCAGGGCCGCGCTCATCGAGTCGGGATTGGCGTTGTACGCGTCGTTGATGACCGTGAGACCGTCCGCGCGGGTCGTCACTTCCATCCGCCAGCGGCTCACGGGCACCGCCGCGGACAGGGCCTGCGCCACGTCGTCGAGCGCCATCCCCAGCTCGACGGCCACGGCCGCGGCGGCGAGGACGTTGCCGACCATGTGCTCGCCATACAGGCTCAATTGCACGGGAATACTCCCACCGGGAGTCTCCAGCCGGAACGACGCGCGGCCGCCGGTCATGGTCAGGGCCTCTGCGCGGTACGTCCCGGTGGCACCCACCGTGACGACCCGCGCGTCCGTCCGGGCGGCCATCGCGGCCACCCGGGGGTCGTCGCCGTTGAGGATCGCAACGCCGTCGTGCGGCAGCGCCTCGACCAGCTCGCCCTTCGCTTGCGCGATCGCGTCCTGCCCGCCGAAGACGCCGACGTGCGCCGTGCCCACGTTGAGGACGACCCCGATGTGCGGCGGCGCGATCCGGCACAGGTGGGCGATGTGGCCGATCCCCCGGGCGCTGCATTCGAGCACGAGGTACCGGGTGCCGGCGTCCGCGCGCAACACCGTCAGCGGATGGCCGATCTCGTTGTTGAAGGAACCGACGGGCGCGATCGTGGCGCCGGCCCGGGCGAGGACACCGCCGAGAAGGTCCTTCGTCGTGGTCTTGCCGGCGGAGCCCGTGATGCCGATGACGGTCACCTGCGGCAGCTGTTCGAGGGCATGACGCGCAAGGTTTCCAAGAGCAGCAACAGAATCTTGTACGACGACAGCGGGAGCGCCCACCTCACGGCCGGCGAGGACCGCGGTTGCCCCCGTCGTGATGGCGGCGGCGGCGAAGTCGTGACCGTCGTGGTGCTCGCCGTCGATCGCGACGAACAACGACCCGGGGCCGGCGGCGCGGGAGTCCGTGACGACGGCATCCACCAAGGCGGCGGGGTCCGCGCCGCCCGCGAGTCGCCCGTTCGTCGCCGCCGCGACCGCGTCCAGGCGCAGCGGGATCACCGGTGGGCCCCGATCGCCGCGCGCAGGACGTCGCGGTCGTCGAACGGCGTGACGACGCCGCCCAGGTCCTGGCCTTGCTCATGGCCCTTGCCCGCGACGACCACCGTGTCGAGTGGTCCCGCGAGCGAGACGGCGAAGGCGATCGCGGCGGCCCGGTCGACCTCGACGTGCACGACGGCCCGTGCCCCTGCTTCGGTGACGCCGGCGCGCATCTGATCGAGGATCACCGCCGGGTCCTCCGACCGCGGGTTGTCGGACGTCAGCACCGCGACGTCGGCGCCGCGGGCCAGCGCGGCCCCCATGAGTGGGCGCTTGCCCCGGTCGCGGTCGCCGCCGCAGCCGAGGACCGCGATCAGGCGCCCCCGTGTCATGGGTCGCAGCGCAGCGAGCAACGTCTCGACCGCATCGGGAGTGTGCGCGTAATCGACGATCGCGAGGAAGCTCTGGCCGGCGTCCACCCGTTCCATCCGGCCGGGGACGCCCGCGACCGTCCGGACGCCGGCGACGGCGACCTCCAGCTCCAGACCGCCGGTGACGAGCATCGCGATGGCGAGGACGGCGTTGCTCACGTTGAACGCCCCCGGTAGTTGCACGGCCGCGGCGGCGGACCGGCCGTCCGGCGCGTGGACGGTGAACGTGCTGCCGGTGGGGCCGGCGTCGACATTCGTCGCCCGCCAATCCAGGCCCGCGCCCAGCCCGTACGTCGCGATCGGCACAGCTGCCGAGTCCCGCAGGCGGCGGCCGTAGGGGTCGTCCCCGTTCACGACGCCGGCCGTCGCGTGCTCCGGGGTGAACAGCCTCGCTTTCGCGGCGAAGTAGCTCTCGAGATCGGGATGGAAGTCGAGGTGGTCCTGCGTCAGGTTCGTGAAGCCGGCGACGTCGAAGACGACGCCGTCCACCCGGCCGAGGGCGAGCGCGTGGCTCGAGACCTCCATGGCGACGGCGGTGGCACCGCGTTCGCGCAGGACCGCGAACAGGGCGTGCAGGTCCGTCGCCTCCGGGGTCGTGCGGGCGCTGGGGAGCCGCTCCCCCGCGACGCGCGTCTCGATGGTGCCGATCAGCCCCGTCACGGCGCCCGCCGCCCGCAGGCCCCCCTCGACCAGAAACGTCGTGGTGGTCTTGCCGTTCGTGCCCGTCACGGCGTACGCGCGCAAGGTGCGGATCGGATGCCCGTACACCGCGCTGGCAGCGCTCCCCGCTGCCGCCCGGGCGTCCTCCACCACGAGCACCGGGAGACCTGTTGCCGTCGCCTCGGCGACGCCCGCGGGGTCCGTGAGGACGCCGACGGCCCCGGCGGCCGCCGCCTGAGCGGTGAACGCCGCCCCGTGCGCGTGCTCGCCTGCGCGGGCCAGATACAGGTCGCCGGGAACGACAGCGCGCGAGTCCTGCGAGATGCCCGTCACGCAGTCGCCCGTCATGGAGCCGTCCGCCGAGCGATCGACGATGGTCGCGCCGAGGCCGGCGGCCAATTGCGCGAGCGGGAGCGGCGCCACCACGGACGGGCGCAGAGGAAGGGACACGTTCAGCAGGCTATCGGCGCACCGCGGCGACGAGCGGATACGGCTGCGGCGCCGTGCCGGTCGGCGGGATCCGCCGGGTCTGCAGCGCGAACTTCATGATCTCGCGGAAGACGGGGGCAGCCACCGCGCCGCCGAAGTGCCCGCTCTTCGGATCGTCGAGCACGACCGACACGAGCAGTTGCGGGTCGTCCGCGGGAGCGAAGCCGACGAACGACGACACGAATCCCCGGTAGCCGCCGTTCCCGTCCGCCCGTTCCGCCGTACCCGTCTTGCCGGCGACGCGGTAACCCGGGATGCGGGCGGCCGGGGCCGTGCCCAGGTCGCTCGTCACCGACTCGAGCATCCGCCGCATCTCGGCCGCGACCTCGGGCGACACGACGGCCCGGGTCGCCGGCGCCGGCACCGGGGTGACGGTGCCGTCCGGCCCGATGTGCCCGCTGACCAAGGTCGGGGTCACCCGGATGCCGCCGTTCGCGATCGTGGCGTAGACGGATGCGACCTGCAGCGCCGTCACCGACACGCCCTGGCCGAAGGCCACCGTCGGCAACGTGCTGTTGGACCAATTGGCGACGGTGGGCAGCACGCCGGCACTCTCCCCCGGGAAGCCGAGCCCGGTCTTGCTGCCGAACCCGAACGCCGTCATCGCTGCGTACAGGCGATCTTTTCCAAGTTTCTGTGCCACCTGGATCGTGCACACGTTGCTCGACTTCGCGAGACACCCGGCCGTCGTGAGGTGTTCGACCTTGTGGTGCTC
>JAVEEB010000144.1 GCA_030840665.1 Frankiaceae bacterium
GGCCGTTGAGTTGGAGCGCGAAAATCAGCGCACCGGCGGCCGCCACACCGACGCCGACGGGAATCCAGAACCGGCGGGCTGGCTTGGCGAGCGCCGTCACCGTCGCGGCCCCACCGGGCACCAGCGACGCCTGTGTCTCGGCCGCCAACGCGGCGTGCAGGCGGTCCGCGATCGCGGGCGGCATCGGGATGGGCGGCAGGTCGGCGAGCGCGGCTCGCGTGCGGTGGACGGCGTCCAGGGCGCCGGCGCAGGTGGCGCAAGCGGCCACTCGAGCGGCGACATCGGCCGACGCGGCGGCATCGAGGAGGCGCTCATCGAAGTCGGCGGCGGTCTCCAGGGACACGTGTTCGTGTGGGGCGTCGTCGGTCGTCATGCGTCACCTCCTGGTGTTGGTCGCGTTATCGGTTGGACGGCCGGGTCCGCCGAGTGGTTCCCGGAACCCTTTCCAGGATCCAGATCCGACAGGACGATCGCCAACCGGGCCCGGCCGCGCGAGCAGCGGCTCTTCACCGTGCCGGCGGGCACCGCCAGGATGGCCGCGGCCTCGTCGATCGAGTGACCGACCATGTCGACCAGGACGATCGCGACCCGCTGCTCGTCGGGCAGCTGCGCCAGGCCGTGGTGCACCACCATCGCGGTGTCGGCCTGGGTGACCGCGTCGTGCGTGTCCGGCGTGTCCCCGTCGTCCGGCAGGGGCACCTGGGCGCGGGCCTGCCGCCGCCGCAGCCGGTCGAGGCACGCGTTGACGACGATCCGGTGCAGCCACGTGGTGACCTGCGACTCGCCGCGAAAGCGACCGGCGGCGCGGTGAGCCGAGATCAGCGCATCCTGGAGGGCGTCGGCCGCCTCTTCCGGATCGCACGTCGTGCGCAGGGCGACCGCCCAGAGGCGATCCTGATGTCGGCGGATGAGCGTCGCGAACGCGTCGGGGTCCCCGTCTGCATGCAGACGTAGCAGGTCCGCATCCGTGGGCTCTGCCCCGGCTGCGTCGTCCTCGCCCATGGCGTGCCGCCCCTCGTCCGACGCCGAGGCTAGCCGCTTTGCGCCGGGACACGGCGGCAACCCACCGCGCAGACCTCAGCGGACCGTGATCTCTTTTATCTGTGAGCGGTAGACGTCGCCACTTTGCGGCAGGGCTGTCAGCCAGATGACCCAGTATCGCGAGCTGACCCCGGCCGGCACGGCGGCGGTTGACGTGGCCGAACCCGTCGAGCCTTGCGCGACACGCACCGTCTTCCCGAAGTCGGGCGACGGGCCGTCGGCCGTGCGCAGTTCCCAGGACGTCCCGGGCTGGTCGAAGACGACGGACACGTCATGCGGAGTCGCGGCACGCCCGACGTCCACGACGACCCCGACGCCCCTCTTGCCGATCAAGGACAGGGGGGCCTTGTATCCGTCGGTGGACCAGGCGGTGGCCGGGTTGCCGTCGAACGTCAGCCCCACCCGGCCAGGGTCCTCGCTGCCGTCGTTGCCGAAGGGGTCGTAGTCGTGGACGGCAGCAATGGGAGGCACCTGCGCCGAGGACGACGTGGCGGCCGGGGCGGTCGCCGTCTTCGTTGGCCCCGCATTCGCAGCCACCGGGTCGCGGTTATGGAAGAACGGGATCGGCCCGTTGGGGCCGGCAATGCGGGCCGCGATCCACAGGACGAGGACGAGGGCGGTCGTGACGCTCAGCCCGACGGCCAGCCACGCCCGCCGCCGTCCCGGAGACAGCGGCGTGTGGGGCTCCGGCAGCAGCATCTCGTCGCCGCCGGCGCGAGTCGGTTGCGAGCGGGGCAGGCTCTTCAGCGGATCGGCGAGCCTGCAGATGTCGTCGGGGTCACGGGTGGGCACTCCGAACTCACGGGAGGTCAGGGCGCGCATGGTCACCGCGTCGAGCACCGCCGGCACCCCGGCCCGCAACTGGGTGGGGCTGCTCAGTCGCCCGTCGTCGCCTGTCACGGCCTCGTGCAGTCCGCTCGGGGCCGGCAGTTGCGCATACGGCCAGCGGGCGGTCAGGGCGCCGTACAAAACGCCACCGAACCAGCGCGCCTCGGGTGCGTGCCGGGAGTCGAGAGCGTCGGCCGTCTCGATGTCTGTGATCTTCACGCCCCCGTTGGGCGTGATGATCACGTTGCCGAGGTGCAGGCGCTGGTGCCGCAGCCCCGCCCTGGCGACTGCCGCCAGGATGTCGGCGAGCTGCACGCCGACTTCGCTGACCATCTGGGCATCGAGCGGCCCGGCGGAGAGCAGCGCCTGCAGGGACTCGCCCGGCACCCATTCGCGGACGATGTACACGCAGTTCGCGGCGGTGCCCATGTCGTAGAGGGCAGCAACGCCGTCGTGTACGAGGCCGCCCGCGCGGGTCGCGGCCGCCTGCAGCTCGGCGAGGCGGCTCGGCGGTCCGCAGACGAGGCGAACGGCGACCTCACGGCCGAGGATGTCGTCGTCCGCGTGCCAGAGCGAGTGGGCGGGACTGTCGCGCGCGGGTGCGGTGAGGCGGTAGCGGCCCGCGACAAGCTCGCCGGCCGCCATCCGGATCTCGTCGACCCGTTCTGTCACGTCAAGTCCGCTTCTTTGCTCCGGGAACGACGAAGCCCCGGCTCCACAGTCCACGGTAACCCGTGAGCCGGCGGAAGCCGGGGCCGATCGTGCAACGCGCCGAAATCACCGCACGCGGCCGACCTTGTACCTACCCGTAATGCGCTCCAAGCGCACAACGGTTCCGCTGTGGGGCGCGTCGATCATTCGCCCGCGGCCGGCATAGATGCCGACGTGGTAGACCGCGCCGCCGCGGCCGTACTTGAAGATCAGGTCGCCCACCCGGGCGGATGCGTGCGAGACGTGGCGTACGGCGTTGAACTGCTGCTGCGCCGTGCGGGGCAGCCGGACGCCAAGCTTGCGGAAGACGTAGCTGGTCAAGCCTGAGCAGTCGAATTGGTACGGGCCCGTGGCGCCCCAGCGGTAGCGAGCCCCGAAGTGCTTGCGGGCCTCGAGAATCACGCGCTGACCAAACGTGGTTCGTACGACGCGCGGAGCCGGCTTGGGCGCGACCCGCGCAGCCAGCCGTACGGTCGTGGCCGGGGCGACGACTGCCGTGGGCTTCGACGCCACCGGTGCCGGGACAACGGGTGCTGCGACGACTGGCGCTGCTACGGCCGGTGCGGGGGTCAGCGGCGCCGCGACGGGCAGGACCGTGTCCTGACCCGAGGGAATCGGCCGCGGTGAATTACTGGCGGAGGCGTTCGCCATCGGGGCGAGCAGGGAAATGCCCACTCCGGAGACGATGGCGAGGCTGATGACGCGCGCCCGGAGGCGCGATTGGGCGTGCGAGGGCACGGCTGACACGAACGAGTTCCCTTCACCTGACGCCTGCGGAGTTAGCTGTCGGGTTCGGGCTGGGAAGGTAAGGACGCCCGGCCGGCTTGGTGCCGGCTTCACCCCTAGGCCCGTGAGGGCCGAGGAACCTGGGTTCCCCGCTTCTGCCCCTGGAACATGGACGTCCGGGCCCGGGGGGCAGAACTAGGCGTTCCGGGGGACGTAGTACGTGATGACTCGGTCAGATTACGGGTCGACAACAGCCGCGCGAGGACCCAGCCATCGATTTGACTCGATGGGACGAGGTTCCCGTAGTCCTTTCAGACACTCCTTGAGGCGCAACCGCTCTCCTGGCCGCGGCGGGCCTCGTCACCGCCGGGAAGTTGATCAGCCGGCAGGCCGGGTCGCACCGAAAAAGCCGTCCCAGTACACATTTTCCTCGCGTACGAAGGCCCCACTGTGCGGAGCGGC
>JAVEEB010000180.1 GCA_030840665.1 Frankiaceae bacterium
GCTGCCCCTGGCGCTCGGATTCGGGGTCGCCTCGGGTCTCGGCGCGCGGGCAGGCATCACGACGGCGGTCGTGGCGGGCGCACTGGCGGCCATCTTCGGCGGGAGCAACCTCCAGGTCAGCGGCCCGACAGGCGCGATGACCGTCGTTCTCGTGCCCGTCGTCCATCGGTTCGGCACCGACGGCGTGCTGCTCGTGTGGCTGATGGCGGGCGTGATCCTCATCGTCCTGGCCTTCGCGCGCGTCGGTGGGTACGTGCGCTACCTCCCGACGTCGCTCGTCGAGGGCTTCACGGCGGGGATCGCGGTCGTCATCACGTTGCAGCAGGTGCCGAACCTGCTGGGCGTGGCGGGCGGCCGGACCGGACCCGTCTGGGCGACCGCCTGGACCGGCGTCACCGGCGCCCTCCGTCACCCGCAGGTTGCGCCCGTCCTCATCGCGGCCGCGGTGGTCGCCACGATGCTCATCGGCGCGCGCCGTCGCCAGCGCATCCCCTTTTCCCTCCTTGCCGTGGCGGCGGCGATCGCCGTGACCGCGGCACTGCACCTGCCCGTGGAACGACTGGGGACACTCCCCTCCGGCCTGCCGGCGCCGTCCGTCACGTTCTTTGCCGTGTCCCGCCTGGGCGCGCTCCTGCCCTCGGCCCTCGCCGTCGCGGCGTTGGCGGCCCTTGAGAGCCTGCTGTCCGCGACGGTCGCGGACGCGATGAGCGTGTCGGAGCAGCACGACCCGAATCGCGAACTGTTCGGGCAAGGGCTTGCCAACATCGTCACCCCGATGTTCGGGGGCGTCCCGGCAACCGCGGCGCTCGCGCGCACAGCCGTGAACGTCCGGGCCGGCGCCCGCTCGAAGCTTGCGGCCCTCAGCCACGCCCTCACGGTGGGTCTCATCGTCACCGCCGCCGCCCCGCTGGTGCGCTTCATCCCCTTGTCGGCGCTCGCCGGCGTCCTGATCGCCACGGCGGCGCAGATGGTGTCCGTGCGCTCCCTGCGTGCGCTAGCGCGCGCCACCCGCCCGGACGCTGTGATCCTGGCCGTCACGCTGGTCGTCACGGTCGCCTTCGACCTCGTCACGGCGGTCGTGCTCGGCCTCGTCGCCGCAATGATCCTCGCGCTGCGGGCAGTTGCCCGGTCGACCCGTTTGGAGCAGATGCCCCTCGAAACGGCCCACCACAGCGACGAGGAAAGGGCCCTGCTCGCCGAACACATCGTCGCGTACAGGGTCGACGGGCCCTTGTTCTTCGCGGCGGCCCATCGGTTCCTGCTCGAAGTGACCGGCATCACCGACGCCCGGGTCGTCATCCTGCGGATGTCCAGGGTGACCACGATCGATGCGACCGGAGCTCGGGTCCTCGACGACGCCATCAAGCACCTGGAGTCGCGCGGGGTGACCGTCCTGCTGTCCGGCTTCAGGCCCGGGCACGAGGAGGTGCTGACCGCGCTGGATCTCGGAGGGCACCTTCGGTCGGACCGCCTCGTCTTCGACGGGACGCCCGCGGCCATCGAGTACGCCCGAACGATCGTCCATCAGCGCATCGCCTCCGCGCTCGGGACCAAGGTCCCTGGCGTCGGGGCCGTACACGAGCACAGACTGCTGGGATGACTGGTTCCGACGGCGACTCCCGTATCCGCGTATTTCTGCTCGACGACCACGAGATCGTGCGCCGTGGCTTACGTGAGTTGCTCGAGGCGGAGGACGACATCGTCGTGGTGGGTGAGGCCTCGACCGCCGCCGAGGCGACCGCACGCGTGCCGGCCCTCCGCCCTGACGTCGCGGTGCTCGACGTCCGCCTCCCCGACGGCGACGGGATCACGGTCTGTCGTGACATCCGCTCCGCGGTGCCGACCCTTGCCTGCCTCATGCTGACGTCGTTCGCCGATGACGAGGCGATGTTCGGCGCGATCATGGCCGGTGCCTCTGGATACGTGCTCAAGCAGGTCCGAGGTTCGGACATCATCGGAGCAGTCCGCACCGTCGCGTCCGGTGGCTCACTGCTCGATCCGCGTGCGACCGGCCTCGTCATGGAGCGGCTCCGCAACCGCGCGACGCCGAAGGACGACCCGCTCAGCGCGCTGTCCGAGCAGGAGCGCCGGATCCTCGACCTCATCGGGGAAGGCCTCACCAACCGGCAGATCAGCGAGCGGATGTTTCTCGCGGAGAAGACCGTGAAGAACTACGTGTCCAGCGTCTTCTCGAAGCTTGGGCTGGAACGGCGCACGCAGGCGGCAGCACTCGTCGTGCGGCTCAGCGAAGCGGGCTTAACCGACTGAATCTCCAAGCGGGACTGACCATTCGACCGCCGTGCCCCTCTCCGGCGCCGCCAGTGCGACCGCGCTGAACGTGCCGCGGAGGTCGCGCGCGCGGGTCGCCAGGTTGTTCAGGCCACTGCGCACCGCCCCTTCGGGCAGGCCCGTCCCATTGTCGATGATGCGCACTCTGACCGACTGCGCATCCGTCCACACATCGACGGTGAGCTTCGTGGCCCCCGAGTGCCGGGCGACGTTTGACAGGCCCTCCCGCAAGACCGCGACGAGTTGTTCGGCAATGGGGCCGGGCACCGCGGAGTCGACGAGCCCATCGAAGGTGACGCGCGGTTCGAATCCGAGCGCCGGAGCCGCGCCGGCCACCACCAGCGAGACGGCCGCTCGCAGCCCTTGGCCGGACAGCGGCGCCGGCGATTGCAACGCGAAGATCGTCGACCTGATCTCCTTGATCGTGTCGTCGAGGTCGTCGACGGCGCGCTTCACCCGATCAGCCGCCTCGGGCGGCTCGATGCGGCGCACCATGCTCTCGAGCGCCATCCCGGTTGCGAACAGTCGCTGGATGACGAGGTCGTGCAGGTCCCGCGCGATGCGGTCACGGTCGCCCAGGACCGCCAGCTTCTCGCGGTCCGCCGCGGCCGCGCTCAACCGCAACGCGAGTGCCGCCTGGTTGGCGAACGCCGTCGCCAGCCGGATGACCTCGTCGTTGAACCCCTCCGTGCCGGACTCACGCACCAGCACGAGCGTGCCCATGGCGTCCGAGGATGACCCCAATGGCAGGAAGATCGCGGGGCCGGCGCCGGTCACGGACAGCAGGCCCTGCCACACGTCCGGGTCCTCTTTGGCGTCGAGGACGACGATGGGTGCCCCGCTGCGGCTTACCCGACCGCACACCGAATCAGCGGGAATCACGATGGTGCGCAGGACGTCCGCCGACATCCCGTCCGCGGCAACCACTCGCAGCGTTCCGTCCGCCAAGGGCAGGACGAGGACCGCCGTGTCGGCTTCGGCGAGCTCGCGGGCGAGTGCGACCAGGACGTCGAACACCTCGTCGGCCGAGGCTCCGGCCAGGACGCGCGTGGCGATGTCGCTGGTGGCCTCGAGCCAGCGCTGGCGTCGTTGTGCCTGCTCGTACAGACGAGCATTTTGTACGGCGAGTCCGGCCGCTGCAGCGAGCGCCAGCACGATGTGTTCGTCGGCCTCGGTGAAGGGGCCGCCGCCACGCTTCTCCGTCAGGTAGAGGTTGCCGAACGCTTCGCCTCGCACGACGACGGGGACGCCGAGGAAGCTGCGCATCGGGGGGTGGTGCTCCGGAAACCCATGCGAGGCAGGGTGATCGGCAAGGTTGGCGACGCGGATGACGCGGGGCTCCCGGATGAGCAGGCCCAGCATGCCGTGGCCCTCGGGAAGTGGCCCGATCTTCGCGGCCTTCGCTGCATCGATGCCGTGAGTCACGAACTGGGACAGGCGGTCGCCCGACGGGTCGAGCACGCCGAGCGCCGCATATTCCGCGTCCGCGAGCTGGGCGGCAGTGGACACGATGCGGCGCAGCACCTCGTCGAGTGCGAGATGGGACCCGATGGACACCACGGCCTGCAGCAGGCTCTGCAACCGTTCGGCCAGGAGCCCGACGCCCTCGACGCGCTCCACGACCTCGCGCAGCAGCGTGCGCAGGTCGAGGTGATCCAGATCCGGTAGCAGCCGTTCGCCGTGCGTCCGGTCGGTTTCCGTCATGACTCAACGACAGGTGCAGGCCCTGCGGCGACCTCGGTGGCGATGCCGCGGCGACCCGACTGCGCGGCGGAATGACCGCGCCCGATCCTCAGCAGGAACTGCGGATGCCCGACGACGCGCAGATCATGGGCGAGCCGGAGACGCGAGTCGATGTCGTCCAGCGCCTGCCCCAGCGGTTGCCCCGACAGGCCGTCCACGGTGATGCGCAACAGCAGCCACGCGAGGGCACGTCCGGCCGCGATCTGCGCCGCCGGATCGTCCCGCTCGGTGCCCAGCACCAACAGCGCGTCTCGCTCCACGATCGGCGGCTCGCCACTGTCCGGATGCGGGTGCTCCGCGCGACCGCTGAAATCACGCAGCGGCATGTCGCTGACGCGGTCGGCCGGCCAAGCGGGAGGCGTACCGACGACACCGTCTTCGCGTTGCTGCCGGTGCGTCCAACGACTGATCTCCGTCACGTAGGACGGATCAGCGGCCTGGCGCTGTTCGGCATCCGACAGCGTCGCCGCGACGACAACCCGGTCGTCGGCCGACACGACGAAGTGCGCCCAAACGCCGAAGCCGGCAACGCCGTTTCGCCACTCATCCATCTGGGCGTCGGACAGGTCGGCGGGCTCGTAGGTCCCGCGATCCGTGTGCCGGCGCGCCATGGCGTCCACCAGCTCGAGCTCGCTCGGCTCCGCTCCTCGCTCACCGGCCGGCGTCAGGAGGGCGAGGAGGTCTGGGTCGTCCTCGACGGGCAGGACATCGACGCGCACGTCCCGGCCCATGGCGCGCAACGACAGCCGGGCGTATTCGACGGCCGCGCCGCAGCTGATGCGCAGTTGACGTCCCGACCGGTCGAGCGACTGCAACTGGCGGTCCCAGTCGGCCCTGACTTCGAGCGCTTCCTCGCCACGGACAACGAACCGCCACGGCTGAGTGTTGTGGACGGATGGTGCGAGTTCAGCCGCGCCTACGACCAGCCGCCACTGTGCAATGTCCATGGCCCCAGTATCGCCCTCCGCGATCGTCCCGTACGGAGCCGCGGTCCGCGACGGAGAGGTCGCCGCGTCGCTCAGCGCGCGTGCAGGCCTTGATCCGTGAACTGCCGGCGCACGCGCTCCATGATCAGCTCGTCCGGCGGGTCGACATCCTTCAACGGGAAGGGAATCCCGAGGGCCTCGTACTTCGCCGTGCCCATGCGATGGAACGGGAGCACATCAACGACATCGACGTTGCCGAGCGTCGCCGCGAATCGCGCGATGCCTTCCACGTTTGCCGGGTCGTCCGTCAGCCCTGGCACGACGACGAACCGCAGCCAGACCGGCACCCGCGCCGCCGCCAGCCGTTCGGCGAAGGCCAAGGTGGGAGACAGGTCGACGCTGGTGAGGCGCCGGTAGAGACTGCGGTCCCACGACTTGATGTCGAGCAGGACAAGGTTGGTCGCCGCCAGCAGTGAATCGGACGCCCTGGCGCCCAGGAACCCGGAGGTGTCGAGGGCGGTGTGCAGGCCGAGCTCCGTGCAGCGGACGAAGAACTCTTCCACGAACCTGGCCTGCAGCAACGGTTCGCCGCCGCTCGCGGTGACGCCTCCCCCGCTGGCCTTGAGGAAGCGCTGCATCGTCGTGACGCGATCGACCATCGCCTCCATGCCCATCGTCGCCCCGTCGCGCATGTGCCACGTGTCCGGGTTGTGGCAATAGAGGCACCGCAGCGGGCATCCAGCGAAGAACACGACGAATCGGGGACCCGGCCCATCGACCCCGACCGACGTGTCCCAGCTGTGAATACTCGCGACGGACCCCGCGCGCTGATCGGCTGTTGCCGTATCCGCAGCGCAACGGGGTTGGTGCGCATACACGAGTGTCACATCGCTCCGTGGAACGTCCGGCTGACGACGTCGCGTTGCTGCTCAGGAGTCAGTCGTACGAAGTGCACGGCATACCCGGACACCCGGATCGTGAGGTCGGGGTAGAGCTCCGGTCGTGCCATGGCGTCTTCCAGCGTCGCGCGGTCCAGCACGTTGACGTTCATGTGGAACCCACCGGCGTCGGTGAACCCGTCGATGACGGCGGCGAGGTTCGTCACGCGCTCCTCGGGGGAGCGCCCGAGCCCGGACGGCACGACAGTCTCCGTCAGGGAGATGCCGTCCCGCGCGTCGTCGTACGGAATCTTGGCCACCGACAGGGCAGCGGCGACGAGCCCGTGTACGTCACGGCCGTTCATCGGGTTGGCGCCTGGTGCGAACGGCGCACCCGCGCGCCTGCCGTCCGGCGTGTTGCCGGTGTGCTTGCCGTACACGACGTTCGAGGTGATCGTCAGCACCGACAAGGTCGCCTGTGAATCCCTGTACGTCTTCTGCTGGCGGATCTTGTCCATGAAGGTCTGGACGAGACGGACGGCGATGCCATCAGGACGGTCGTCGTTGTTGCCGTACGCGGGCCATTCGCCCTCGACCTCGTAGTCGACGATGAGGCCGGTCTCATCACGCACGGGGCGCACGCTGGCGTAGAGCATGGCTGACAGGCTGTCGGCAGCGACCGAGAGACCGGCGATTCCCGTTGCCAGGAAGCGCTCGACCGGGTAGTCGTGGAGCGCGAGTTCGAGGCGCTCGTACGCATACTTGTCGTGCATGTAGTGGATGACGTTGAGAGCCTCGACATAGGTGGCTGCCAGCCAGTCCAGCGTGCTGTCGAGCGCCTCCCAGACTTCGTCGAACTCGAGGGTCTTGCTCGTGATCGGTTCACGCGCCGGCATGACCTGTTCGCCGGTCATCTCGTCACGACCGCCGTTGAGCGCATACAGCAACGCCTTTGCGAGGTTCACTCGCGCGCCGAAGAACTGCATCTGCTTGCCGACGGCCATCGCCGACACGCAGCAGGCGATCGCCGTGTCGTCGCCGTAGCGCGGGCGGAGCAGGTCGTCGTTCTCGTACTGGAGCGCGCTCGTGTCGAGGGACACCTGTGCACAGAAGCGCTTCCAGCCTTCGGGCAGCGACGGGGACCAGAGCACCGTGAGGTTCGGCTCCGGCGCCGGTCCGAGGTTGTACAACGTCTGCAGGAACCGGAAGCTGGTCTTCGTGACGAGCGGCCGCCCGTCGACGCCGATGCCGCCGAGGGATTCCGTCACCCACGTCGGGTCGCCGGAGAACAGCGCGTCGTACTCGGGGGTGCGCAGGAAGCGCACGATGCGCAGCTTGATGACCAGGTCGTCGATCAGCTCCTGCGCCTCGGACTCGGTGATGGTGCCTGCCGCGAGGTCGCGCTCGAGATACACGTCGAGGAACGTCGCGGTGCGGCCCAGTGACATCGCCGCGCCGTTCTGCTCCTTCACCGATCCCAGGTAGGCGAAGTACAGCCACTGAACGGCTTCGCGGGCGTCGCCGGCGGGGCCGGAGATGTCGAAGCCATAGGTGGCGGCCATCTCCGTGAGCTGGTTCAGCGCGCGGATCTGCTCCGCGATCTCTTCGCGGTCACGCACGATGGACTCGCTGAACGGCGCGTGGTCGATACGCGCGCGGTCGGCCTTCTTCGCTTCGATCAGGTGGTCGACCCCGTACAGCGCGACGCGGCGGTAGTCCCCGATGATGCGGCCGCGGCCATAGGCGTCCGGCAGGCCGGTGATGATGTGCGACCGCCGGGCGGCGCGGATGTCGTGGGTGTACGCGTCGAAGACACCGGCGTTGTGCGTCTTGCGGTACTTGGTGAAGATGTCGCGCACCTGCGGGTCGAGCGTGTACCCATAGGCGGCGAGGCCCTGCTCCACCATCCGCAGCCCACCGTTGGGCATGATCGCGCGCTTGAGCGGCGCATCGGTCTGCAGGCCGACGATGATCTCGTCGAACCGGTCGATGTAGCCCGCGGAGTGCGACGTGATCGTCGAGGGGTTGTCCGTGTCGGCGTCGAAGATGCCCTTCTTGCGCTCAGCAACGAAGAGCGGGCCGAGCCGGCGCCACAGCCGCGTCGTGCGATCTGTCGGGCCTGCCAGGAAGGTGGCATCGTCCGTGTAGGGCTTGTAGTTGTGCTGGATGAAATCGCGCACGTCGATGTGCTCGCGCCAGCGGATCCCCGCATAGCCGCGCCATGCGTCTCCGGCTGCTCGCTGCCTCTCGTGCAATTCGGTTGTCATCGTCAAGTCCTTCCACGCGACGGGCGGATGTGCGTTGGCTTCAGTCTTGTCTCAACGAAGGCCCACCGCGGCGGCCGAGCGGCCTGACACGGTGGGCCTTTGGTCCCGATCAGTGCTCACCCGTAATAGGCGTCCTTCATGAGCTGCTCCATGTCGGCAGTCATCGGCATCCGCGGGTTCGCCGGGGCGCACTGGTCCGCGAAGGCGTTCAGTGCCTGCTGCGGAAGTGCGGCGAGGAATGCCTTCTCGTCCACGCCCTTCGCCCGGAAGGATGCCTCGATGCCGACACGCGCGCGCAGGTCCTCGATGGCGGCGGCGTAGGACTCGACGGCCTCGGCCTCCGTCTCAGCGGGCAGACCCAATGAACGGGCGATGTCCTGGAAGCGCGCGGGAGCCTGATAGTCCTCGTACTTCGGCCAGCCCACGAGCTTGCCCGGGGAGCTGCCGTTGTAGCGGATCACGTGCGGCAGCAGGATCGCGTTGGTGCGGCCGTGCGCGATGTGGAAGGTCGCACCGAGCGTGTGCGACATGGCGTGCACGATGCCGAGGAACGCGTTCCCGAAGGCCATCCCCGCAATCGCGCCCGCGTTGTGCATCTTCTCCCGTGCCACCGGGTCCGCCGGCCCGTTGGTGACAGAGCGCTCGAGGTAGCCGAAGACGAGCTTGATGGCCTGCAGGCACAGCCCGTCGGTGAAGTCGTTCGCGTACACGGACACGTACGCCTCGGTGGCATGCGTCAGCGCGTCGAAGCCACTGTCGGCCGTGACCGTGGGCGGCAGGTCGGCCGTCAGCGCGGAGTCGATGATCGCCACGCTCGGCGTCAACGCGTAGTCGGCCAGCGCGTACTTCTTGTGCGTCGACTGATCCGTGATCACCGCGAAGGGCGTGATCTCGGCGCCGGTTCCAGACGTCGTCGGGATGCAGACCAGGCGGGCCTGTGAGCCAAGTGTGGGGAACTCGAATGCGCGCTTGCGGATGTCGATGAACTTTTCGCGCATGTCCGAGAATTCGACCTCCGGGTGCTCGTAACGCAGCCACATCACCTTCGCGGCATCCATGGCCGATCCTCCGCCGAGGGCGACGATCGTGTCGGGCCGGAACGACCGCATGAGCTCGGCTCCGCGATCGACGGTTTCGACACTCGGCTCCGGCTCGACATCGTCGATGATCTGCAGGCTGACGCGCTCCGCGCGGCGCTGCAGAACGGTGATGATGCGGTCCACATAGCCGAGCTTCGTCATCGTGTGGTCGGTGACGATGGTGACGCGCGAGACGTCCGGCATGTCTGCCAGGTAGCGGATCGAGTTCGGCTCGAAGTAGATCTTCGGCGGCACCTTGAACCACTGCAGGTTGTTGTTGCGACGGCCGATGCGCTTGATGTTGATGAGGTCAACGGCAGTGACGTTGTTGGAGATGCTGTTGTGGCCGTAGCTGCCGCAGCCGAGGGTGAGCGACGGCAGGAACGCGTTGTACACGTCGCCGATCCCGCCGAGCGAGGACGGCGCGTTCCAGATGATCCGGATGGCCTTCACGCTGCGGCCATAGGACTCAGCGAGCGCGTCGTCGGCGGTGTGGATGACCGCGCTGTGACCGAGCCCGCCGAACTCGAGCATCTCGCGCGCCAGCCGGAACCCGACCTCCGCGTCCGGCGCGTGCAGAACGGCCAGGACGGGACAGAGCTTCTCGCGCGTCAGCGGCTCAGCAGGGCCGACGAGGGCTACCTCGACAAGAATGACCGAGGTTCCCGCCGGCACGGTGAAGCCGGCTTGCTCGGCGATCCAGACCGGCGTCTTTCCGACGACGGCCGCATTGAGTGCCGCGGCGGCGCAGTTCTCGCCGGTCGCTTCGACGCCGAACATGAACCTCTCGAGCTTCGCCTTGTCCGCGGCGGTCGCGAGGTACGCATTCAGTCCGCGGAAGGCGTCGATCGTGACGTCGTACACGCCGTCGTCGATGATGACCGCTTGTTCGGACGCGCAGATCATTCCGTTGTCGAACGCCTTGGACAGGACGATGTCGTTGACGGCCCGCCGGATCTGGGCGTCCGCCGCGATGTAGGCGGGCACGTTACCGGCGCCGACGCCAAGGGCAGGCTTGCCCGCCGAGTACGCGGCTTTGACCATGGCGTTTCCGCCGGTGGCGAGGATCAGGGCCACACCGTCGTGATTCATGAGGGCCCCGGTGGCGGCGAGTGATGGGTGTTCGATCCATTGGATGCAGTCCGCCGGGGCACCTGCGGCCACGGCGGCGTCTCGCACGGCCCGTGCTGCTGCCACGCTGCAGCGCTGCGCCGACGGGTGGAAGGCAAAGATGATCGGGTTGCGCGTCTTGAGGGCGATGAGCGACTTGAAGATCGCGGTGGACGTGGGGTTGGTCACCGGGGTCACGCCGCACACCACGCCGACGGGCTCCGCAATCTCCGTGATGCCGTCGATCGGGTCGCGGGAGATCACGCCGACCGTCCGCAGCTTCGCCATGCCGTGCGTCACGTTCTCGCAGGCGAAGATGTTCTTCATCGCCTTGTCCTCGACGACGCCGCGCCCGGTCTCTTCGACGGCGAGCTGAGCGAGCGAGATGTGCTGGCTCAACGCGGCGACGGACGCCTTCTTGACGATGTGGTCGATGCGCTCCTGGGTGAACGCGTCGTACGCGACAAGAGCTGTGTTCGCGCGCGACACCAACTCGTCGATGTGGCCGGCGACGTCCGGTGCGCCGGATACGACCGGGGTGGCCTGCGCCGTAGCGCGCTCAGGAGGCGAGGACGTCGCGGAGGCCACGGCTTTCGCATCGCCGGGCGCCGTCGTGGTGATCGCCTTCGCCTCTGTCGCCTTGAGGTTGAGGGCCGGCACCGATGCTTTCGCCGGGGCGTTCCCGCCGTGGGTTTTGACTGGTGTGTCGGACGCGTGGGTACTCATCACTTCTCCTGTCGGGCAACGCCAGCGCGTGTGCCGGGCCGTCTCCGAGTCTCCCGGAGCGCCCCGCAGGCCCACAGCGGACGAAACGTCCCCTGCTGCGGTGTCTAAGGTCCCTAGTCGGGCACCCGCGTCGAGCGCAGGCTGGGTCCCGCGCCGCATCGCGCGGACGCGCGCCTAGCTCCCAAAGGACCGCAGACATGACCGGCCACGCAATGCACAACCGTCCGTGGATCGACACTGCTTCCGCGATCGACATCTCGTGCGTTGAGGTCGATGGGCGTGACAAGTGGATCGCGCAGAACTCCAGTGGTCTCATCGCGATGGCAGACAGTCGCGCGTCGTTGCGATCCCTCCTGCGACGGATCGTCGTACGCGGCCACACGGCCAGCTGGCGCCGGCCGTGGGCGCCGTAGGCCGAGGCGCACGTCAGCGGGTGACGAGCACATCCTCGATGCGACGCCGGGCGGTGTGCTCGGCGCCATGTCCGTAGCCCATCCGCAGCAGGAACTGCGGGTAGCCGATGAGGCGCAGGTCGGATCCGAGCCGCACGCGTCCCGCAAGGTCGTCGAAGGCCTGACCGAGGGGCTGGCCCGCAAGTCCTGACACCGTGATCCGCAGGAGGAGCCACGCGAGCGCTCGTCCCGTCGCCAGATGGGCAGTGGGGTCATCGACCACGCTGCCGAGCAGCACCAAGGTGTCCCTCTCGACCACCGGGGGTTCACCAGCTCGCGTCGACCGGTGCGCCTGTTGCGCGGAAAAGTCGCGCAGCGGCACGTCACTCACACGGTCGGCCGGCCACGCGGGTGTCGGATTCGGGATGCCGTCACGGCGTTCCTCGCCAGTTGTCCACCGCTTCAGCTCCGCCACGTACGCGGGGTCTGCCGCCAGCCGCCGCTCCGCATCCGACAGGGCGCCGACCACGATCACCCGGTCGACGGGAAGGTCGATGTGGCGCAGCCACAGCCCGTACCGCTCAACCCCGGAACGCAATTCGTCCAGGAGGCCCGGAGGCAGCTCATTGTCGTCATACGGGCCGCGATCGGTGCGTCTGCGAGCGGCCGCGTCGACCAGCGCGATCTCTTCCGGTGTGCCCGCGCACGCCTCGCCGGGGCGCAGGATCGCGAGCAGACGCGGATCGCCGGGGTCGGGGAGGAGATCGACATCACAGGCGCGCCCAGCCGCGCGGATCGCGAGACGCGCGAATTCGATGGCTCCCCCGCAGCTGACCAGCAGCTGGCGGGCGAGCGGATCGAGCGCCCGCAGCTGACGATGCGTGTCAGCGCGCACCTCGAGGTAGCCGTCCGCGGTGACGGTGAATTGCCAGGGCTGCGTGTTGTGGACAGACGGCGCGAGGGATGCCACCCCGATCACGCGTCGCAGCTCGTCACTGTCCATGTGGTGAGCGTGCGCTTGTGTGACGTGCGTCACGAGGGCCATTGGTCCCCTCCTGGTGGGGATGCTCCTAGCGGGAGGCGACGAGCTCGTCCGCTATCCCCTCGGCCCACGCGACTATTTGAGGCCAGTCAAGATAATCCCCGTACGGGGCGCGCACGACGCGAACAGCGGATCGCTCCCGCCAGTCCAGACCCGCAGGCGTCAGCCGACCAGCGAACGATTGGTGCTCCCGGGCCCCCGACGTGGCCAGTAGCCAGACCACTTGGGGCGCGGCGATGTCGATCTCCGGTCGCTGGGGGATGCGCCCGACGGAGAAGACCCACACAGGTTTTGCGAGCAGCTCTTGCCGGTGCTGAACCAGAAGTCCGTGCGCAGCGGCAAGCCAGCGGCCGTAGTAGACGGCGCTGCCAACGATCACCGCGTCGTAGCGACCGACGTCTCGGACGTCGGTCGCGGCCAACAGCTCCACCGCTACGTGACGGTCGACGAGGGCATCGGTGATCCCTTCCGCAACTTCGGCCGTCGACCCGTGCTTGCTCGCGTACGCGACGAGAACCGTCATGTCGGCACCTTGCCTTTCCCGGATGCTACGCAGCGTTTTCAAGGGCTCACGTGCTAACCGACGATGACCACTTCGGGCGGCAAGGGCCGGCCCGCGTCCCAAGCGTCGAGGGTCGAGATCGTGGTCGCGGCGATCTCGGCCAGCGCCTCACGTGTGAAGAACGCTTGATGCCCCGTGATCAGGACATTGGGAAACGTGAGGAGGCGACTGAACGTGTCATCCCCGATGACCGTGTCCGACAAATCCTCGAAGAACAGCGACGCCTCTTCTTCGTAAACGTCGAGGCCCAGGGCACCGATGCGGCCTGACTTGAGGCCGTCGATGGCCGCCTGCGTGTCGACCAGCGCGCCACGACTCGTGTTGATGATGACGACGCCTTGTTTCATTGACGCGATGGACTCGGCGTTGATCAGGTGCCAGGTTTCCGGCATCAGTGGGCAGTGCAGCGAGATGACATCCGCGCGGCCGAAGATCTCGGGCAGGTCGACGTACGTGGCGCCGTCGGCTTCGCAGGCCGGGTTGTGGCGCACGTCGTACGCAAGGACTTCGCACCCGAAGCCCTTCAGGAGCCGGACCATGACCGCGCCGATACGCCCGGTCCCCACCACCGCGACGGTCTTGTTGTGTACGTCGAACCCGAGGAGGCCCGCCAGTGAGAAGTTGCCGTCGCGAACGCGTTGATACGCACGCGGGATGTGCCTGTTGACACTGAGCATGAGCGTCAAGGCGTGCTCAGCCACGGCGTACGGCGAATATGCAGGCACGCGCGTGACCGTCATGCCCGTGGCGCGCACGGCGGCCACGTCGACGTTGTTGAACCCGGTGGCGCGCAACGCGACGAGCGTCGTGCCGCCCGCCTTGAGTTGACCGAGGACCTCTGCGTCCAACGTGTCATTGACGAAGGCACAGACCGCCTCGAAACCTTCGGCGAGTCGTGCGGTTGCGGCGGTCAGGTGGACGTCGAAGTAGGTGAAGTTGTGGCGCCCGTCCGCGGCTTCGTCGAGCGACTCCGCGTCGTAGGCCTTCGCGCTGAAGACGGCGGTCTTCATCATGCCTCCTCGAATGTCAGTGAGCGCGAAGAACGCCCCGCATCGTGCGCGCGGGGCGTCTTCGAGTTTCCTGCCCGTCAGCGCAGGACAGGAAAGCGCTTCACGAGCGCTTGCTTCTCCCACCACGTGCCGATCCCGAGGGTGCGGCCGGCGCCGATCGCGGTGAGCACGACGAGCGTGGTGGCGTAGATGAGGTGGTCATCGATGATCGGGTTCGACGCGAGCGGCAGTGACGCCGCCCACATGCTGACCAGAAGGACGATGCCGCTGACTGTGGCAATACGCATGCCGATCCCGAACAGGAGCGCCGTGCCGATGCCGAGCAGAGCCAGCATGAAGAGCCAGTTGACGACGCCGACTCCCGCCATCGAGTGGAACATGCCCGCGAACGGACCCTTGGCGTGGCTGAGGAAGCCCTGCGTCGGGGAGCCGCCGTTGAGCCAGGAGCCCTTGCTGGGGGTCGCCTTGCCCCAACCGAAGGTCTTGTCGAAGAAGGCCCAGAGGAAGGTGAAGGACAACAGGAGGCGGGTGACTGCGCCCGCGTACCGGGCGAAGGTCTTGGCGGTGCGCTCGGCACCGAGTTCTGCGAGTTCAGGATGAACCTCGCCAGCACCCACACTGAACGCGGAACGGTTGCGGACGAGACTCATGATGTCCTCCTGCTGACGGCGACGGAGGGCGTGTGCCTCTCCTGACACCTCAGCATCGACCGGGGGGCAGCGCCCTGCTTCGAGGCGCACGTCCCCTGTCGGCAGGCCGAAAGTCCCTCCGCCGCGCAAGAACCAGACTTTATTGATCACGCAATTACGCCGATACCCCTTGCGTGCCCAGGAACCGGCGCCCTTTGCCCGGGCGTGCCCCGACGATCGGCGTCCTGACACCGTTGGCGGGAGGGCATTACTTCGGCAGTGTGCTCTCCGGTATCGCGGCCAGCGCCGGGCGCGCTGGTGGCCGGGTCATCGCCATCCAGACGCTCGAGGCGGGGCTCACGTCGATGGAGTCGGTGGTCGAACCCGACTTTCGGATGCCTGTCGCCGACGCGGCAATCGACGGGTACGTGGTGGTCCTCAACTCGGCCGCGTCGGACTACCTCCGTGAGATTCAGGATCGTGGCAAGCCGGTGGTCGTCATCAGCTGCGACATTCCGGGGCTCGTCGCGCCGGTCGTCGGTCCCGACAACGCGCTGGGCGTCCGCCAGGCGGTGACACACCTCATCGACCATGGGCACAGGTCGATCGCCTTCGTTGGATCGATGGCGCATGCCGACGTTCGTGAGCGCCGCGCGGCCTACGAGGAGACGCTTCGGGATCACGGCATCACGCCCGACCCGAGCCTGTTCTACGACACGCGGACGAATGTTGCCAACGATGGCCGCGCGGCCGGAGAGCGGATGCTGGCCGACGGGATCCGGTCCAGCGCAACGGTGGCCGGCACGGACTACACCGCCATGGGCGTAATGGAAGCGCTCATCGCGGGCGGCCTCAACCTGCCGCAGGACCAGGCCATCGTCGGTTTCGACGACCTGGAGATCTGCTCCTACCTGGCGCCTCCCCTGTCCACAGTGACCCAGAGCTACGAACTCATCGGGGCCACCGCCGGCGACCTCGTTCTCCGTGCCTTGAACGGGGACCCCGCCCCAGCCGTCCGCCATTACGTCCCCACCGTGTTCGTGCCGCGCGAGTCCTGCGGCTGCGTCTCCGCCCTTCGCGTCGGCCCGGGCCTTGCGACGTTGCCTGCCGGCGCGTCCACGGCGGAGAGTGTGTGCCACGGACTCGCCGAACTCCTCGTCGACACCGACGCAACGCCTGAGCTACGGCAACGCGTCGAGTCCGCGGCGGCGGCCGTGGCTGCCGCGCTCGATGCCGCGCACTTCAGCACCACCGCCGGGCCGACGCCGCACCATCTGGACCAGGCCTGGAAGGCGCTCTACGACGCGGCCCCCTCCGAGGCGGGCATCGCGGCCGTTCTCCGAGCGGTCCGAGACATCGGCCGGGGCCGGCACGGGTCTTCCGTCACCCTCGAGGACTTCCTGCACGAATCCCTGTTGGCGCTGGCCCGCGCGCAGATGCGGGCGCAGCTCGCGGGCGCCGAAACCCTGCGGTTACTGCTGCGTACGCAGTACGACGTGGGTCTCGACCTTCTGCGCAGCCACGAGGAGGACCCACGATCACTGCGCTGGCTGAACGGCACCACGGCGAAGGCGGCGTGCTTCGGCGCGTGGACCGTGCCGGCCGACGGTGGTCCGCGCGAGCTCAGTCTGCAATCCATGTACTCGAGGAAGCCCCAGGCCGACGCGCCGGCCGTGATCGGGACCACGGTGTCGGTTCAGGATTTTCCACCGCTGTCGGTGACGTCGGTGGAAGCAGCAACTGCCGAGGAACTGATCTTGTACGTCGTACCAGTGAATGCGCGCAGCAGCGACTGGGGAATCCTCGCCGTCGTCGGCCCCCTCGAGGTGCAATTCGCCCAGGGTCGCGAGACGTTCAACCTCTGGGCTGGGCTGCTGTCCGTCGCCCTCGATCACGAAGCCGTCCTGCATTCATTGCGCCGCCAACGGGAAGATCTCGCCTCCTCCTACCAGCGGGAGCGCCAGCTCGTCACGGACATCGGCGTCTCCGAGCAGCGGTACGCCCTGGCGGCGCGCGCGGCCAACGACGGCTTGTGGGACTGGGATTTCCAGACGGGGACGATCTACTACTCCCCCCGCTGGAAGGCGTTGCTGGGCTACGCCGAGGACGCGATCACCGACGACCCGGC
>JAVEEB010000181.1 GCA_030840665.1 Frankiaceae bacterium
GAGGCGAGCGGGCCCATCGACGTACTCGTCAACAACGCGGGCATCGGGGCCCTCGGCGCCTTCGAGGCCACACCGATCGCCACGGCGCGCGAGATATTCGAGACCAACACCTTCGGCGTGATGGCGATGACGCAGGCGGTGTTGCCGCAGTTCCGCGAGCGGCGGTCGGGCGTCGTGGTGAACGTGACCTCGAGCGTGACGTTGGCTCGAATGCCGTTGGTGGCCGTTTACACGGCGAGCAAGACGGCCATCGAAGGGTTCACCGCGTCGCTCGCGCTCGAACTCGAGGAATTCAACGTGAGCGTGAAGCTGGTCGAGCCCGGCTACGGCCCGACGACAAACTTCCCGCACAACCTTCAGTCGCGCATGGAGGGGCTGATCCCAGAGGCGTACGCGCCCTTCGCGCGGCGCGTCATGTCTGACTTCCAGCAGCCGACTGCCGTGACGCACGAGTCCGACGTGGCCGAGGCCGTGTGGCGCGCCGCGAACGATGCGACCGGGCAGCTTCGATTCCCGGCGGGTCCCGACGCCGTGGCGCTGGCTCAGGTGAGATAGCCGACAACAGGCGCTCCGGCGGCGCTGACCTAGCGCGGCGCCAGCGTAAACCGCGCCGGCGGCCGCGCGAAAGCGCGGCCGCTCCGACAACGCCGATGAACGCTAGGTCGTCGGGCGATACTCGAACCCGAGAGCACACGACGCCGTCATGAGCGGCTTCGGCGCGAGAGCGTTTGGGCAGGCGCAGCATCCCGAGAATCGCGGGTCGAGCACGTTGCGCTCTCGTGGCTTCTGCTGGACATCTGACCGCCGCCACAGCTGACGACGTCCGCTCGTCGTGGACCTCAGGACGGCGGTCCCGGTGTGATGGTCAGTCAGTAGCGAGCGTAATGTGCTCCTCGGTCGGGGTCGGAGCGGTCTGCTGATCGAGGTCGCGCTCGATCGCGGGGACGAGCTACGCGAGGTCGGCGTAGCCGATGATGCCGCGGAGCTGACGCACGGGACAACCTTCCGCACGAGCCCAGCCCAGCCCAGCCCACCCGGTGCGGTGTTTAGAACTGTTGGGCCTCTTGGGGGTGAAAGTAGAAGTATTCGTTGCGCGCGCCGGCCTGGTACGGCCATTGGCCGACGGTGCGGGCGTCGCCTTGGGCGTCGCCGAGGACGTTGGCGTACTGGTCGGTGCCGTTGTTGCGGATCATGGTCAGGTTGGGCTGGTACCGGTCGGGGTGCTCGAGGGTGAAGTTCTGGGTGTCGCGGGGCGGTCCGCCGGGGTTCGGCTCGCCATAGTGCCCATGGCAGGTCCAGATGTTCAGGTAGTCGCCGGCGTGGGACAGCTGGCCGTTGTTGACGTCCAGGCACTTGTCGAACGGGCCGCCGATGCCGCTGATCTGGCTGAGGATGCGGTACAGCACACGGCCGGCGATGTAGAACTGGAGCTGCACCGACCAGAGTTGGTTCTGGCCGTTGTGGAAGTGGTAGACGCCGACCGCCTCGCCGTCCCTGTTCTGGCCGCTGTCGTCGCCGAGCACGTCCAGGACACCGCCGTTGGAGGCGCCGTGGATCGTCACGACCTGCACGGGCTGGCCGGCCGCGGCGCGCATCGATGCGAAGTAGACGGGCCAATGATCGCTGCCCTGGTTGACCCCCACGGTGGCCTGCCAGCTGTCGGTCTGGATGTTGGACACCATGTAATCGAGCTCCCCGCCGGACTGCTGGGTGGCCTGCCCGGCGTTGTAGAGATATGTCCCTGCCGGCCGGGCGAGCCGCTGCGGGTCGCGGTTGAAGTCGCCGAGCACGGCCCAGTTCCACCCGTTGGCGGTCGCACGGTTACGGCCGCGGGTGACGAGGCTGGCCGCGTCGCCGCCGCCGCGGGCCGAGGCGTGCGCGGAGGCGAACATCGTGTTGGTGTCGCCGTCGTACACGGCCAGCAGCGACCGGTAGACGTTGGGCAGCTCGAAGAACCGGTTGGCGCGAAACGAGGTGACCACGCCGAGGTTCCGCGAGCGCTGCGGCAGGATGTACAGGTAGCGCAGCGGTCCTCGGCGGCCCTGCTGCCAGCGGTACTCAACGACGTTGCCGACGCGGCGCCCGGTGGCACGAGCTCCCGCAGGCGGCGTGGAGGGCACCTCCTGCAACGCCACCACGCTGTGCAGCCGGCTGAGGTTGTACACGGAGCTCCAGCGGCTCGCGGAGACCTGCATGTTCCAGGTCGCGGGGCGGTGGGAGTCCGGAGGGTTCTGGGCATAGGCGGCGCCGGACGCCACGAGCATCAGCGCGATCGAGGCCACCACCGCTGCCACCAGGCTCCGTCGGCGGTGGACGAATGCGTGCCCGCGGCCGTCGATCGACCGGTTTGCGGCGGTCGGCCCGCGGCCGCTGTCCGTCATGGTTCCGGGCGTGCTGCGGCGGGTCTCCGTCGCGCTCATATCTCAGCCTCGGTGGAGTGCGGCCGCCGGCGACGGCGGCGCACCCTGTCGTCGAGTGTCCCATCGTCGAGGCTGCGACGGTTGCTCTACGTCATCGAAGCCTCTGCTGGTCAGGCTGTCAATGGTCCCCGGCTGTCGCTGCCCCGTCGTCGGCCGCCGGGGGGTTCTTCGGCGTACGCCACCGGGCTGATCTTGAGCGGCGGCCTACGTCGCGCGGAGCACGCCGGACGGCTCGGTCCTAAGTGGTCGCGCCGGCCGCCTGCCGGCCAGCTGTTGCGTTCACGGCCGTGAGGATCAGTTCGGTGACGGCGTCGGGCTGGGAGACCATCGAGGCATGCGACGCGGGGATATCGACGATCGACGCCTTCGCGCGCTCGGCCATGTACCGCTGCGTCGCGGGCGGGATCGCCCTGTCCTCGGTGCCGAGCAGGTACCACGACGGGACCGACCGCCAGGCGACCGGGCCCGACGCCGCGCCGAACGCCGTCTCGGTGAACGGGCGCTGCGCCACCGCCATGACCTGGGCGGTCTCGGCGTCGACGTCGCCGGCGAAGGCGGCCCGGAACTTCTCCTGGTCGATGTACAGGTCGACGACGTCTGAGCCGTCGGCGTTCTTGTACTGCACCGGCCGCAGCGAGTCGGCGATGAGGCTCCCCTCATTCAGCTGCGCGAGCTCGATCAGGCTCTCGCCCTCGTCGGGC
>JAVEEB010000189.1 GCA_030840665.1 Frankiaceae bacterium
CCGGCTCGTCAGCTGCGGTCGAGTGCCCGTTGGCCGCCGGGTCGGAGGCGGGGAACGACTCCTGGAGCGCCTCGTCGCGGTCGCCCAGCACGACGTAGTCGGCGAGCGAGCCGCGGAACTGCTCCCGCGCCTCGGTCAGCAGCACCCGGTCCTGCGGGCGCTTCGGGCCGGCGATCGACGGGACGATCGTCGACAGGTCCAGCTCGACGACCTGGGAGAACACCGGCTCCGCGGAAGGGTCGTGCCAGAGGCCCTGCTCCTTCGCGTACGCCTCGACCAGCGCGACCGTCTCGGCGGACCGGCCGGTGAAGCGAAGGTAGGACAGCGTCTCGTCGTCGATGGGGAAGATGGCGCACGTGGAGCCGTACTCGGGGCTCATGTTGCCGATCGTCGCGCGGTTCGCGAGCGGCACGTTGCCGACGCCCGGCCCGAAGAACTCGACGAACTTCCCGACGACGCCGGTCTTGCGCAGCATCTCGGTGATCGTCAGAACGAGGTCGGTCGCGGTCGTGCCCTCCGGCAGGGCGCCGGACAGCTTGAAGCCGACGACCTTCGGGATGAGCATCGACACGGGCTGGCCGAGCATGGCCGCCTCGGCCTCGATGCCACCGACGCCCCAGCCGAGCACGCCCAGGCCGTTGATCATCGTCGTGTGCGAGTCGGTGCCGACGAGCGTGTCGGGGTACGCCGCGCCGCCGCGCGAGAAGACGACCGACGCCAGGTACTCGAGGTTGACCTGATGCACGATGCCGGTGTTGGGCGGCACCACGCGGAAGTTGTCGAACGCGGTCTGCCCCCAGCGCAGGAACTGGTAGCGCTCCTCGTTGCGCCCGAACTCGAGGCCCGCGTTGATGGCGAACGAGTCGGAGCGGCCGAAGCTGTCCGCGACGATCGAGTGGTCGATCACCAGGTCGACGGGCACCAGCGGGTTGATCTTGCGCGGGTCGCCGCCGAGGGCGACCATCGCCTCGCGCATCGCGGCCAGGTCGACGATGCACGGCACGCCCGTGAAGTCCTGCATGACGACGCGCGCCGGCGTGAACTGGATCTCCGTGTCGGGTTCGGCGGCGGGCGCCCACGAGGCGAGCGCGCGGATCTGCTCCGCGGTCACGTTGGCGCCGTCCTCCGTGCGGAGGAGGTTCTCGAGCAGGATCTTCAGGCTGAAGGGGAGCCGGTCCGCGCCGTCGACGGCCGACAAGCGCCAGATGTCGTACGACGAATCCCCGACCGTCAGCGTGCCCTTGGCCCCGAAGCTGTCCTGCGCCATGTGTCCATGCCCTCTCGACGTACGTGTGACCTATTCTTCCGCACGCGCGGCGTCGACGCGTGGCGGGGACTCGGCTGCCCGGGTCAACGGACCATCCCCGGGCCGTAGGCCCGATTGGCGCAACGCATTGCGGCCGTTCGGGGCCGGACGTGTGGACGCGCGCCGACGATAGTTGATCAGACGGCAATTGCGACCTGCGAGCCACCGGCCTGCATCCGCCCGCGACCGGGCGGTCGATGGAACGCACGCCAAAGGGAGTGAGTCATGCCGACGAGCCAACCGGCTGCGTCGTCGGCGAGGACCGGCCCGAGCGTCGCATCGAGCGAAGGTCTCAGCCGCCCGGTGTGGTTCGGCGACAGCGCACACCCTCTCTTCGGCTGGCTGCATGAGCCCAGCGAGACGTCCAACCGTGGTGGCGTCGTCCTCTGTGGCCCGCTCGCGAAGCAGTACGACACGACCTACTACACGCTGCGCCTGCTGGCCGAGGGTCTGGCCCGAGCGGGATTTTCCACGCTCCGCTTCGACTATCGGGGCACTGGTGACTCTGACGGGCTCGTCACCGACCCGTTCACCGTCGCGGCCTGGCACGCCGGCGTTGCCAGCGCAGCCGAACTACTGGACTCCCTGGGATGCCGGTCGGTCGCGATGGTCGGCCTGCAAGTCGGTGCACTCCTCGCTGCGCAGGGCGCTGCCAGCCGGTCGGCCGCGGGGGCTCCCGTCTCCGGTCTCGTGCTCTGGGACCCGCCGGCCTCGGGTGCGGCATTCCTTCGCGAGCAGCGGGCGTTCGGCGCGTTGGCGATGGGCGCCCGGCCCGGCGCGGACTCCTCCTTCGAATCGCCGGCACAGTTGTGGACCGGGGAGATGGTCCGTGATTTGCGGCAGCTGATCATGCCGACGGCCGGCCTGCCGGCCGCGACGCTCGTGCTGAGCAGGGAGGGTGCCAATCTGGCGGCGCTCACCCGTGATGTCGCCGCGGCGACGGCGCTCGAGTGCGAGACGTTCACGGGACACGAGGACTTCTACGAACACGCCAAGGTCCCGCACGCGGCCGTGGATCGCATCGTGGACTGGTTCGACAGCCGGCCGTCGCCGTCGCCCCTGTTGCCCCTGTTGCCCGCACGCACAGAGACGTTCGCGGATACCGCTGTCGTCCACGCCGAGGACGGCACGCCGGTGACCGAACGCGCCGTCCGGCTCGGCCCCAACGACCTCTTCGGCGTCCTCAGCTCGGGCGCGGACGCGACAGGCCCGACGATCGTGCTCGTCGGCGGCTACGTCTACCCGCACACGGGGCCGGGTCGCACGTGGGTCCAGCTGGCACGCCAACTGGCGGCGACGGGCCATCGCGTGCTGCGACTGGATCTGAGCGGCATCGGCGACAGCGGGTTGCGACCGGGTCAGCTGCCGCAGCAGTACTTCGCGGCGGAGGGCGCGGAAGACATTGCGCACGCGGTGTCCGCAATCTCGCCGACCGATCCGCGCGACGTGATCCTCGTCGGCTTCTGTTCCGGTGCGTACGCCGTCATCGAAGCCGCCGCGATGCTGCGGCCCCGAGCGGTCGTGAGCGTGAACTACGTGCCGGAGTTCACGCCGCCCGAGCTCGTCGCCGGTGGGCCGGTTGACGAACGCCGGAACGCTTTTGTGGCGCGCCCCCGCTGGATCGTGCGACTTCGCGAGCGCGGGCTGCTGCGCAGGCTTCGCGAAGTCGTCCCGGAATGGGGATGGCAGTTGCTCAACCGGCTGGGGATCGTTCCGTCACCGACGACGGGCTTCAAGGTCCTCCTCGCAGCGGGCGTTGCCACTCGCGCCCTGTCCGGTCCCGAAGACGCCGAGCTGTTCCTCGCTCGTGCCGGTCGGCAATTGGCGCGGATGGCGAAGACGGCACCTTTCTCCTTCACAGTCCTGGACGGTGTCGGTCATTCGGTCCTGTCCGTCATCGAGCGCCAGGCGGTCGTGACCGCCGTCATGCGCGAGGTGGCAGACCTGCTCGGGGACGGTGGCCCGGCAACGCCGACGGTCGACATTCCGGCCCGCCGGGTAGGCGGCAGCGCGGAGCCCGTCGAGGCCTTCGGGGACCTGCCGTCCGGCTCCAACACGGCCACGTAGGGAACACGGCGGGCTCGGTGGCCGTTCAGGCCAGGGCCGAAAGTGCCGACGTGCCCTTGGCGGAATAGATGCCATCGATCATCAGAAAGAAGCATGCGTGAGAGACGAGATCAAGGGTGTTCTGGCGGCTCACGGGCGTCTTTCGATGCCGATTGACGCGCTTACGGACGACACCGACCTGTACGAGGCGGGCATGACCTCGCACGCCAGCGTCACCGTGATGCTCGCGATAGAGGACACGTTCGACATCGAGTTTCCGGAGCGTCTGCTGCGCAAGGCGACCTTCAGCTCCGTCGCGGCGATCCGGGACGCCGTGACGCAGTTGACCACTGCGGCGCCGGCGTGACCGTGGACGCGCCCACCGTGGCCGACGCCGCCGCGCTCCTCGACAGCGCCCGGCGAGTCGGCCTGGACGCCGCGGGTCCGCACGCGGCGGACGTGGACAAGCACGCACGTTTCCCCGTCGAGACGATCAGCGCCTTGCGGGAGGCCGGGCTGATGTCTGCCCTCGTGCCCGCCGAATTCGGCGGGGCCGGCGCGACGCTGCGCACGGTCAGTGAGGTCGTCACGATCTTGGCGCGGCACTGCAGTTCCAGTGCGCTCATCTACGCGATGCACCAGAGCCAGGTCGCCTGCCTCGTCCGGCACTCTCAGCAGGAGTCCGTCCGCGAGGTGCTGCGCGGCATCGTGGACGGGCAGTTGCTCGTCGCCTCCGCGACGACGGAGATCGGCATCGGCGGGGATGTGCGCAGCAGCACCTGCGCCGTCGAGCGCGATGGCGACAACTACCGGCTGCGCAAGCAGGCACCCGTCATTTCGTACGGCGCCTTCGCCGACCTCATCCTGGCAACGGCGCGGCGCGACGTCGACAGCGCTCCCCACGATCAGGTGCTCGTCATCTGCCCGGCGGACGGGGTCGTACTGGAGCAGACGGGGTCGTGGGACACGCTCGGTTTTCGTGGCACCTGCAGCAACGGCTATCTGCTGACGGCCGAGGGGGACGCGTCCCTCGTCATGGCCGACCCGTACGCCGACATCAGCAGCCAGACGATGCTCCCGGCGGCCCATCTCCTGTGGGCCTCGGCGTGGCTCGGCATCGCCGAAGAGGCCGCCGACCGCGCGCGCCGATTCGTCCAGGCCGCAGCCCGGGCCAAGCTCGGCACGACCCCGCCCGGCGCGCTGCGGCTCGCGGAGCTTTTCGCCGAACTGCAGCTGCTCCGTGACCTCGTCGACGGCGCGCTGCGGCGATTCGAAGCGATCGCCGACGACAGGGAGGCGCTGTCCGGTGCCTCCGTGACGGTCGCCTTGAACAGCCTCAAGGTGTCCGCCTCGTCGTTGGCCGTCGACGTCGTCAGCCGCGCCATGCTGATCTGCGGGATCGCGGGCTACCGCGAGGACTCGCCCTACTCACTCGGCAGGCTGCTCCGCGATGCCTTCGGGGCCGAGCTCATGGTCAACAACGATCGGATCAGCCACCACAACGCGCAGCTGCTGCTCGTCGCGAAAGACGCGTGACATGGACTCGGCGACGTTCCGCGACAAGCTGTTCGACGCGGGAGTGCTCATCCCGACCGGCGTCGACGGCCTCTACGGCCGATCCGGGACTTTCGAAGACGTCGTGACCGCACTGGGCGAGCTGGTGGGCCGCGTCTCCGCTGACAAGACGTGGACTCGGGTGCGCTTCCCGCCGCTGCTCTCCCGGACGTCGTTCGAGGGCACCGACTACCTGAGGTCCTTCCCGAACCTCACCGGGTCTGTGCACACGTTCATGGGGGACGACCGCAAGCACGCGGAGCTGCTGGCGCTCGTCGACGCCGGCCAGGACTGGAGCCCGGCGCTGGAGCCGGCTGAGGTGGTCCTCTCGTCGGCGGCTTGCCACTCGCTCTATCCGACGTTGCGCGGGACTCTGGCGGCGCCGACGGTTCGCTATGACCTGTCCGGCTATTGCTTCCGGCACGAACCGTCCGTCGACCCGGCGCGGATGCAGTCGTTCCGGATGCACGAGCTGGTCGTGCTCGGCGACACCGACACGACGCA
>JAVEEB010000205.1 GCA_030840665.1 Frankiaceae bacterium
CGTCAGGTTGTGCGGTTCCTTGGTGATGGTGAAGTCGTATCCGTCGAAGGTGCGAGCGTTGAGGACCAGTGCGCTCGCGGTACCGGTTGGCGCGGCGACGGTCGATGCGGGCACCGAGCAGTCGGTACAGGTGAAGTGGCCGTGCAATTGAATGACCCAAACTTCAGTCTCGCCGGGTGGGTTTGAGCTTGTATCACCGTCGAGCACGACGAGTTCGGCCTTGCTGTAGGTCGTGCGGACCGCCTCGCCCGTCGCGTTCGGGTCCTGGTTGGCGATTGCGGCGGAGCGGGCGCGTTCGGTGAGCTTTCGCAACACCGGGTCGACGGGCAGGGGCGCAGTCGAGGTGGACGGTGCCGCTGAGGATGAGACAGGCGGCTGAGTTGCAACCGGCGAAGTGCCGACCTGGTTGGGCATGTTCCCCGTGAGCGACCGGACCGCGGGCACGACGGCGATGGCCGCTACCGCCACGACGCTTACCGCTATCGCTGTCCTGGTCCGCAGCTCACGGCGAACCGTTGCCCGGCGGATCGCATCTTCCAGGGGCGGCGACGCCGGCTGGGCCGCTGTCCATTGGCGTCCGTGCTCGCGCAGAATCTCGTCCAGGGCGTTCATTGAGGTTCGTCTCCCAGGTAGTCGTGCAGCCGGGTCCGAGCATCGGCAAGGGTCGACTTCGCAGTCCCCTCGCTACAGCCCATGACTGCAGCGACCTCGGCAACAGGCAGGTCGAGGAAGTAGTACAGATCAACGGCAAGCTTCTGACGCACGGAGAGCCGCCGGATCGCGCGCTCGACATCGACACTGCATTCGACCTGCCCGCCGGAGTCCAGATCCGGCAGCGTCACCGAACGCGGACGACGCGCTGCTCGCCGATGCGACTTCCGCGCCTGGTCGGCGACCAAGGCCAGAAGCCAGCTCCGTGCCGAACCGCGGCTCGCGTCGAACCGGTCCCGTTTACGCCACGCCAGCGCCAACGCGTCCTGTACCACGTCCTCGCGGTCAACCGTTCCGACCAGCCGTGCCGCGAAGTGCGCCATCGCCGGCCAATGCGGCGAAACCCACGCCTGGAAACCCTCCCGCGTGCCAATGTCGACGGCCGCATTCGACTGATCGACCGCGACGACATCCCGCTCCACACCTATGTATAGCCCGCCCAGCCCCGCGCGGTTGGGTGCGCTGGGTAACCAATACGCCTGTCACGCCGACGACCCTGGGGCCGCGCGACCCCGAGGTCACGCCGGTTGCCGCACTTTGCCAATGACGTCGTCTGCCGGTAACACAGCAGTGACGCCGAGTGGGGAGCATGAGGGAAAGTAGTCGACGTAATTCGGTACTCGCGCGTCGATGACGAACGTGCCCTCGATGCCGTGCAAGTCGATCTCGAACGTGGTGAACGGCGCGGGGCAGACGGACGTGCCTGCATGAGGCTCGTCGGATCCGTCGATGACGACATAGGCGACTTGCCCGCGCGTCAACACCACCGCAGGCATGCCACGCACCCGCCCTCCTACCAACGCGGACCCGGACGTCGCACGCCGCACGGCCGGTATGCGGCTGCGCGTGGTGACCCCGACCACCCGAGGCCACCCAGCGATCTGACACCGTGAGCGCACGTTGATGAACCGATAGACCGCTGCGACATACCCGGCGGCCGGCCCCCCGCCCCCGACTTCGGCCCTGAGATCCTTCCTGGTGCAGCGACGCGCCGGCGCCCCGCCGCGCTGCGTCCGAGTGTCGGACGACGTCCGACCCGGACCCGAGGCGGCTGGTGACTTCGAGGTCAGCGCGAACGATTTCGCTGGTGGCGTCGACCGGCCATCAGCAGCGCTGCATCCGGTGAGAATAAGGACGGCGGCGGGCGGCAACCACGCCTTCAGCCGCCACGTCGCCCGCATGCGTGCCCACCTCAGAGGTTCGCAGATCCGCCCGACAGATTGACGTCGGCACGACCCGAAGTGTTGCACCGGCACGGACCGCATTCCATGCCCGACCAGAGATAGGGGTGGTGTCGGTCGGAGAAGCATCCAGACCACCGACATCGTCCTCAAGATCAACCTCCACGTCCGCACATCGGCATAGTCGCACGCAGCGCGTTCCTCGGCATGATCGCTTGGCCCTCGAACTGGTCGATCAAGCCCGGCTAGTCCCGTGAGAGACTCCGCCGGTGTGGATTGACGATCAAGGAGTCGCTCACACGGTGGCTGTGCCGCGAACGCACCGTCTCATACTGGTGCTTCGTCCAGGCTGCATGCGCCCGACAGTTGGTCGCTGGCGAGTTCAAGGGAGGTACATGGTGGCCTTGACCGTCGATGTGATTCGGGTGTGGCCGGTCGTGCAACACGCGGTCTCAGAATGCTGCCGCTTGGCGTATCTAGCGTCCAACTGCTGCTCGGTCTGTATCGCTTCTCCTCGGTGACCCCTGAGAGCTTCTTTGGGCATCTGCGACTGGGCTCATGGCTCTGGTTTTCCGGCGCAGCGATCTTCATCGCCGTGACGATCTTGTTCCTTATGCCACTGCGATCGCTCGAAGCGCCCACGCGATTCAGAAGCCGCGAGTCCTAGGCGGTTCATCCGACCATCAGCATGGTCGCCATCGTCTGCTTCTGTCGCTCCGCTTGCTCCTTGATCTCAGCATCGGTGCCGGCGTTTGCCGAATGGGGTGGAGCGGTCGTCGATGACGTCTTCTGGGAAATGATCAAGGACCGCGGCAGGGATGTCTGTGATTGGAGAGCGTCCTAGCCAGACGGTGCGGAGCCTCGGGAGATTGACCATGGTCTCTGGAAGCGTCGTCAGGGCGGTGTTGTCGAGGTAGAGCTCCTCGAGGTTGCGCAGGTCGCCGATGGTGTCGGGCAGCGCCTTGATCGGGAGTCCGGCGAGGTGTAAAACGCGTAGGCCGGTCAGTTCGTTGATCCAGTCTGGTATTCGAGTGATCGCATTGTCGTTCAGCGTGAGGTGTCGCAGCGCAGACATCGGCCGGAGCGTGTCGGGAAATTCGGTCAGTCCCGCGTCGATCACGTCGAGGTGAACGAGTGCCGGGATGTGGGCGATCACGGGAGGTACCGTCCGGAGATCGCGGTTGTAGCTGAGGGCGAGTCTGCCGAGATGGCTTAGTTCGGTCATCCAGTCGGGCGCCGTGGTGAGCTGGTTGTCGTGGGCCAAGAGCTGTACCAACCCGGTCACCTTCCGCAGCCATTGAGGTAGATCAGTGATGCCGGTGCGATAAAGGTTGATGGCCGACGGGCCAGCGATGGTGGGGGCGAGGTCGTCGAGGAGGTCGTTGTAGCCGTTCTGCAAAGCGAGCCTGGACAGGTCGACGAAACCTGAACTGCGATCAGCAAGCCGATCGACTAGGTTCTGACGCCGCTTTTCTCGCGCCGCCGGCGTGTCCTTGCGCGCGGGTCGTTGCGTGCGTTTACGCGCGGCGAGGACGCTCACCTGGAACAGGTCGAGGCGCCATCGTTGAGGTAATTCCGCTGTCGAGACGTGGCTGATGGCGAAGTCGTAAGACCCGTCGGCGACGTCCACTCGCTTTCCGCGATCGTCGACGCTGGAGACCCGCAGGCCGTGTCCGGCAACCGCGATGTGTCCACGAAAGTCAGCTCGGTCATCAGGCGTGAACGGACGTGCCCACGTCTCGACATGCAGCGTGAGATCGCCGTACTGGAAGTCGGGTGTCAGAACCACGGCTAGATTCGGCGCGGCCGCG
>JAVEEB010000247.1 GCA_030840665.1 Frankiaceae bacterium
TCGGTCATCTTGCAGATGACCGCCCTCGGCCTCGGCGACGTCGGCGCTTTCCCGTTCGTGGACCCGCCCGACAGCCGCAACGTACGCGACGGCATGGTGCTGTTGCAGGAGTTGCACGCCCTCGACCCGAAGGAATCCGACCCGCGCAAACGACTGACGCCGTTGGGCCGCAAGCTCTCGCAGCTCCCTGTCGACCCGCGCCTCGGCCGGATGATCCTGGAGGCCGACACCCTCGGCTGCGTGCGCGAGGTCATCGTGCTGGCCGCCGTGCTGTCGATGCAGGACCCGCGCGAACGCCCCACCGACAAGCAGCAGCAGGCCGACGAGAAACACGCGCGCTTCGCCGACAAGACATCGGACTTCCTGACGTTCCTCAACCTGTGGCGCTACCTCGTCAAGCAGCAGAAGGAGCTCTCCTCGTCCGCGTTCCGCCGCATGTGCCGCGCGGATTTCCTTAACTACTTGCGGATCCGTGAGTGGCAGGACCTCGACAGCCAGCTGCGACAGGTGGCGAAACGCCTCGACGTGACGCTCAACGACAACCCCGCCGGCGAGGACAACCTGCACCAAGCCCTCCTGTCGGGGCTGCTCTCGCACATCGGGCTCAAGGAGGGCACGAAGAACGAGTACCTCGGCGCGCGCGGCGCCCGCTTCGCCGTCTTCCCCGGATCCTCACTCGCGCGCAAGCCCCCGACGTATGTGATGGCCGCCGAGCTCGTGGAAACCAGCAGGCTCTGGGCACGAACGGTCGCGCGCATCGAACCGGAGTGGGCCGAGCGGCTCGGGGATCACCTCGTCGCCCGCAGCTACAGCGAGCCGCATTGGTCACGCAAGCGGGGTGGCACCGTCGCGTACGAAAGAGTCCTTTTGTACGGCGTCCCGCTCGTCGTGCGCCGACCCATCGACTACGGGCGCATCGACCCCGCGCTGGCCCGCGAGCTGTTCATCCGCAACGCGCTCGTGGAGGGCGACTGGACGACGCACCACCGGTTCTTCGCCGCCAACCGCGCGCTGCTCGAGGACGTCGAGGAACTGCAGCACCGGTCGCGGCGGCACGGGTTGCTCGTCGACGAGGAGACCCTGTTCGAGTTCTACGACAAGCGCATCCCGGCCGAGATCCTCACGACGCGCCACTTCGACACCTGGTGGAAGAAGGCGCAGCACGAGCAGCGCGACCTGCTGACGTTCACGATGGACCTGGTGCTCAACGAGCGCGCCGCCGACGTGAAGCTCGACGACTTCCCGGACGTGTGGCACGCGGGCGACCTCGCGTTGCCGCTGACGTATCAGTTCGAGCCGGGCGCCGCCGCGGACGGCGTCACGGTGCACGTCCCCGTGGTCGTGCTGAATCGCCTGTCGGCGGAGCCGTTCTCGTGGCTGGTGCCCGGCCTGCGCCATGAACTCGTGACCGCTCTGATCAAGTCGCTGCCGAAGCAACTGCGGGTGCAACTCGTGCCCGCGCCGGACCGCGCGAGCGAAGTTCTCGCGCGCTTGTCACAGACCGACGGCTCGCTGCTTACCGAGCTGGCGCACGAGTTCTACGACATGTACCGCGTGAACATCACCCCTGCGGACTGGCAGCTCGAGAAGTTGCCCGACCACCTGCGGATGACCTACCGCGTCCACGACGACGAGGGCCGCACGCTCGACGAAGGCAAAGACCTGGGCGCTCTGCGGGCCGCGCTCATCCGGACCACGACCACGGCGATTTCCCAGGCCACACAGTCGTTCGAGCGCACGGGGCTCACGACGTGGCCGGGCGGGGAGATCCGCCGCACGGTCGACATCGTCAGCGGTGGTCACCGCGTCCTCGGCTATCCGGCGCTCATCGACAACGGCGCGACGGTGTCCGTGAAGGTACTCAGCTCCGAACGCGACCAGCAGCGCTTCATGGCCCTGGGTATCCGGCGGTTGGTCCTCCTCGCGCTGCCGTCGCCGCTCGCCCAGGTGCAACGGACGTTCACGCCGATCGACAAGTTGCAGCTGAGTCTCAGCCCGCACGGCAACGTGCCCGACCTGCTGACCGACTGCATCGCCTGCGCGGCCGACTCGCTGATCGCCGCAAACGGCGGGCCGGCCTGGGATGAGGCGGCCTTCGACGCCCTGGTCGCCGCAGTCCGGCCGGAGCTGCAGGTCATGACGCTGGACGTGTTGTCCGTCGTACGACGAATCCTGCCCCTTGCCAACACCGTGCAACGCGAGCTCGATGCGGCTCCCCCATCCACGGCCACCAATGACATGGCAGCGCAGCTCAAGGGGCTCATCTATCCGGGCTTCATCGCGCGAACCGGACGCTCCCGGCTGACGGCACTCGAGCGTTACCTCACGGCGATGCAGCGCCGCCTGGAGCGGGTCGCGAACGATCCCAGCAAGGACACCCTCGCGATGGCGACCCTGCAGGACATGCAGAAGGCGTACGCGGACGCCCTCGCGGCTCTGCCCGCCGGGACACGACCCAGCGACGAGCTGCTCGACGTGCGGTGGATGCTGGAGGAGCTGCGCGTGAGCCTGTTCGCCCAGCCGATGCGCACCGCGTACCCCGTCTCACCGGAACGCATTTTCCGCGTTCTCGACGCTGCCGGCTCGTAGCTACCTCGGGGGATCAAACACCCCGGTCACAATGTCGATTCCGTACGAGACTCCTCCCACGATAAGGAAAATCGTGTTGGACGAGCCCACACCGTCGTAGCGAATCCGGCCAGTCACAGGAGCTGTGAATACCGCCCAGTGGTCGCCGCCGTGGTCGACGAGGCCGTTCAGGCAGCGGGCGTCGCGACAATGATCAACAGCGACGACCGAGTGCTTCCCGAGCAACCGGGCGTCCGTGGTGACCACCCAGGTGTGCCCCACGAGGACGCAATTCTGGAGTGGGCCGTACTCGGTCGCGAAGGCCGATGGCCAAGGGGCCGTTTCTTGGGACCAGTCGCCGCAGAGAGCTGGATCCGTCGCGGGCGGCGTGGGCGGCAACGGACCCGTCCACGGCGCACCGTGGGTAATCTGCGCCAGCCCTTTCGGGTCGCTGAGCGGGCTCGGTGCGTCAACAGAAGAAGCATCCGTGGGGAACGACGGCACGGCCGTCGCAGTCACCGGGACCGCGTCTGCGGGGAGAGTGTCGCGCCCACTCGTGACCCAGGTCCCAGGAGCAAGCGCCAGAGTCGCCGCGATGACACCGAGCGCGAGAACCACTCCGCCTGCTAGGCCGCGACGCACGCCGTTTCTGTGCTCACTCATGTCCTACGTCCACTCCTGATGGCTCGCGCGCTGGCTTCCGCGCCAAGAACCGCAATCCTTCCAACGAGATGGCTAGCAGTTGGGTTGCACGAGCCAAGCCCTATCCATGGGCTGATAGGCGGCGTCAGTATGGGCAGCGGGGACGTCCACCCTCACCTTTGGAGCTGGTAATGACGAAGTTCATGGTCCTGTACAAGTCCACGTCGTCGGCCAAGGAGCAGATGGCGAACGCCACGCCCGAGGAAGCCAAGGCCGGCATGGACGCGTGGATGGCCTGGTCCGCGGAGGCGGGGAACGCGATCGTCGACCTCGGTGCTCCCCTGCAGGCGCGCAGCGAAGTGCACTCGGGCAGCGCGGTCGACAACTTCAGCAAGGCGTCCGGCTACTCGATCCTGCAGGCCGACTCGGTGGGCGACCTGACGGCCCTGCTGAGCAAGCACCCGCACCTGCAGATGCCCGGCTCGTCCATCGAAATCCTGGAGATGCTGAGCATGCCCGGCATGTAGGGGCCGACGGCCCGGCAAAACGGAAATCGGGCCAAATCCACGCACATCCCCCGAAGATCGGCATGCTGTCCTACGACGCGTCAATCGATCGGAGATCACCCGTGGGGCCGAACGTGATCGGCGGCTTGCCCGCCCACATCTTGCTCGTGCACGCGGTGCTGGTCTTTGTGCCGTTGACCGCCCTGGTGACCGTGCTGCACGCGGCGTGGCCGGCGGCCGGGCGGCGGCTCGGTGTCGTGACGCCGCTGCTGGGGTTGGTGACGCTGATCCTCGTGCCGATCACGACGAACGCCGGCGAGTGGTTGCAACGGCAGTTGCCGGCGGACAACCCTGACATCAACAAGCATGTCCTGCTCGGCCACGGACTGCTGCCGTACGTCGCGGTGCTGTTCGCGGTCAGCTTCGGCGTCTGGTGGTACGCCCGCATGACCCGCTCGTCACGGCCGATCTTCGGTGACGAACGCAGCGACGGCGCCCGCGCGCCGTGGGTGACCATCGCAGTCACTCTGCTCACAGTGCTCGTCTCGGCTGCCGCCCTCTACCAGCTCTATCGCGTCGGCGAGTCGGGCTCCAAGGCCGTGTGGCGGTTCGTCGTGGAGAACCAGGCGAAGTAACGCCCAACGCGGGGCGCCGGCCGGCTCGTCGGGTGGCGCGGCCTTTTGCGGGTCTTTGAAACCCGTGCGGGGGCGCCCGCTACGGTGGGCGCGTGGGTTGCCTCTATGCCGTCATCGCCAGCATTTCGCCGCGCTTCGCCTTCCTGGCCGTGTGGGTGTTCTCCGACCGGGTGGGCAACGCGTTCGACAACTGGGTCTTGCCGATTTTCGCGGTCCTGTTCGCCCCGTGGACCGCGTTGGTCTACGTCTTCGTCGTCGGCCCGGGCCACAGCTTGCACGGCGCCGACTGGCTGTGGCTGCTCATCGCGTTGCTCGTGGACCTCGGCGCGTATGGCACCGGCGGCGTCGAGGGCCGCAAGCGCCGCCGCATCATCACGCACAACTAGGCGGGCTCCTCGGCAGGCTCGTAGCCAGCGGGGCTCCTAGACTGCGGGCATGTCGCCCGCAGCGCACGTGGTCCCCCGATCAGCCGCCCGCGAAGGGCGGCATAACTTCGACGACCGAGCCCTCGTGTACGGCGACCTTCGCGTGCGGTGGCAGGCGTTCCCCGTCGACGACGATGGTGCTCATCTCGACGATGCGGCGGAAGCGTTCCCCATACCGGTCGGCGACCGCAGCGACCGCCTCGCGCAGACCGGCCGCCTCGACGACGTCCTCGGCACGCCCGGCCGCTTCACGGGCCGAACCCCAGTAACGCACGCGGATCTGCACCGCCCCATCTTGCACTGTGCCTGCTCGAACGCCGGGCGCCCCGGGCGCCCTGCCTTCCCGCGAGGCCGGGCATGAGGTCGGTCGCGGAACATCTCGCTGCAGTCCTGTCCCTCGGTGCGCCCCTGCCCGCCGTCACCGTGCCGCTCGCGAAGGCATTGGGTTGTGTGCTGGCCGCGCCGGTGCGGGCGGCGACTCCCCTGCCTCCGTACGACTCGTCGGCGATGGACGGCTACGGCGTCCGCGCGGCCGACGTTGCGCTTGTGCCGGTGACGCTGGCGGTGCTAGATGCGGCGCCGGCCGGGTCGCCCGCCGCGCTTACCGAGCTGCCGGCCGGCGCCTGCGTGCGCATCCTCACCGGGGGCCTCGTCCCCCCGTACGTCGATGCCGTCGTCGCCGTCGAGCAGACGGACGGTGGTCGTACGACGGTACGTATCGATGTGTCGGCGCCCGTCGGGCAGTCGATTCGACGGGCGGGCGAAGAACTCCCGGCGGGCGCCGTCGTCATTCCCGCCGGCCGCCGGCTCAGCCCGGCCGGAATCATGGCGGCCGCCGCAGCCGGCTCGGGCACGGTGACCGTCTTCCGCCGGCCGCGCGTCGCGGTGCTCTCGACCGGTGACGAGCTCGTAGCGGCAGGGTCCCCGCTGGGGCTCGGCCAGCTGCCGGACAGCAACGGGCCCGGCCTCGCGGCGGCGGTGCGGGCCGCCGGCGGCGAGGTCGTCGCGGTCGAACACGCCCCCGACGACGTGGCAGCGGTCGCCGCCACCCTGGCGCGGCTCGGCTCGCTGGCGGATCTCGTCCTGTCGACGGGCGGCGTGAGCGCCGGCGCCGAGAACGACCCGATCCGGGCTGCGCTGGAAGGGTCGCCGGACGTTCAGTTCGTGGCGGTCGCGATGCAGCCGGGCAAGCCGCAGGCGATCGGCCGCGTCGGATCGGCCGCGTATCTCGGTTTCCCCGGCAATCCCGTGTCCTCACTGGTTTCCTGGACGGTTTTCGGCCGCCCCTTGTTGCGGTCCATGGCGGGCGTTTCAGCCGTGTCACCGGTTTCGGCGGCAGTCGGCGCGCCCGCGACCGTCGCGATCCTGGCGGCCGACGTGCAGGCCTTGCCGCAACGCCAGCGGTACGTGCGGGCGCGGCTCACTCGCGCGCCCGATGGGGGCCCCGCGGGCGCGGGGGCGCTGGCCGTCGTACCCATCGATGGGTACGGGAGCCACCTCGTCGGCGGGCTCGGCGAGACGGACTGCTTCATCGAGATCCCGCCCGGCGCCGAGACCCACGAGGCCGGTTCAGCGGTTCGCATCGTGCTACTGGAGGGCTCATGACGGCCGACGGGTTTCCGCACCTGACCGCGACGGGCGAGGCCCGCATGGTCGATGTCGGTGGCAAGGTGCCCTCGGCCCGCGAGGCAGTGGCGAC
>JAVEEB010000034.1 GCA_030840665.1 Frankiaceae bacterium
CGATCGTGTTGTAGCCCCAGTAGTTGCGCAGGTTCTTCTCGAGCAGGTGGTGGTCCTGCACGAACTCGTGGACCGGCATGAGCTCGACGGCCGTGATACCGAGCTTCTTGTAGTGATCGATCATCACCGGGTGCGCGATGGCCGCGTACGTGCCACGGATCTCATCGGGCAGGTCGGGGTGCAGCATCGTGAGGCCCTTGACATGCGCCTCGTAGATCACGGTCTCGTGGTACGGCGTACGCGGGGCCCGGTCGTTGTTCCAGTCGAAGAATGGGCTGACCACGACCGACTTGGGCATGTGGGGCCCGCTGTCGACCTCGTTCGGCTTGTCGGGGTCGCTGAACTCGTACGCGAAGACGGCCGCGTCCCACTCGATCGTGCCGTCGATGGCCTTGGCGTACGGGTCGAGGAGGAGCTTGCTGGGGTTGCAGCGCAGACCATTGGCCGGGTCATACGGGCCGTAGACCCGGAATCCGTACCGCTGCCCCGGCTGCAGGCCCGGCACGAAGCCGTGCCAGACGAAGGCGTCGACCTCCGGGAGCTCGACGCGCGTCTCGACGCCGTCCGTGTCGAAGAGGCAGAGCTCGACCTTGGTGGCCACTTCCGAGAAGACAGCGAAGTTGGTGCCCATCCCGTCGTATGTGGCTCCGAGCGGATACGGCTGTCCTGGCCAGCAACGCATGGTGTGGCAATCCTTCAGTGGTGAGGCGAAAGGTGAGCGTTCCTACGCGGCGCGGGGCCTGGGCGACATCGGGGACGGGATGTAGTGCACCAGTCAACCTTGCCCCACGGGCCCCGGGTCATGCCTGCCCCCCTCCCAACGGGCCATCTTCAGGAGTTTGCCTCCCCTGCCGACTTCTATCGGGCAGCATCAAATCGGGACATACGCCGCACGCCACTCGAAAGGTCAGCCGTGACCGACATCGCGACGACGCCGACCATCGCCCCTGACGCCCTCGAGCGCATCGCCGCTGCTCAGGCGGACTGGGTGCGGCGCCACACGCGTGTCGCCATGGCCTGCGGCGGCGGCCTGCTGCTCCTCACGGCGGTCCTGACGGTCGTCCTCCTCCTCGGCACCCGCGACACGGTTTCCCCGCAGGCCGTCCTGCTCAACGGGACGCTGCTGGGCGTGGTGGCGAGCGCCCTGGCCGCCGCCATCGGCCACGCCCGGTACGCCGAGCGCGCCCGCCTGCTCGCGGTGCGGCCGCCCGTGCCGGTGACCGTGCACGTCGAGCGCCTGGCCGCGGACACCAAGAAGCGCCAGGACCACCTGCACCTGCGCCTGGAGGGCACCGACGCCCTGATCCTCATGCGGGTGGATGCCGGCACCCCGCTGCAGCTGCTCCCCGAGCGCGGGGCCGCCCTGATGCTGGGCGCGCCGGGCCGCAATCGACCTGTGTTGCTCGGCGTACCCGGTCGCCCGTTCGTCGCCGCCCGCCGCGCCTGACGCACCCCGGCCCCGCCGCGCGGGCAACGGGCTAGTCCGCCTGGGTCATGCCTCAATGTCCGATTTGCCCGGACTTCTCCTGCAATTCGCCCGACGGTAAGGGTCCTGTTACCGCCAAGTAAGTCTGTGTCTCGGCCCGTTCCCCCGAGGTCAACCGCGATGCTCCCTCCGCGCGATGGCTTTCGACGCGCTGCTGACACCAAGGATTTCGCTGATGTTTGTGCGCTCGACCACTGCTCGCCCTGTCCCGCTTCGCATCGTGGTGGCCATCACCGGCCTGCTGACTCTCGGCGGCGTCGTCACGATGCCTCGACCAGCAATCGCCGTGTCGGGGCCCACCGGGATCGACATCTCCCGCTGGCAGCACCCCAACAACCACGCCATCAACTGGGGTTCGGTCCGCAACGCCGGTCACGACTTCGTGATCATCAAAGCCACGGAGTCGACGGACTACGTCAATCCGTACTTCGCGGGTGACGCGGCCGGCGCGCGTTCCGTCGGCATGATGGTCGGCGCTTACGACTTCGCCCGGCCGTCGAAGCCCATCACGGCCAGCGCGGTCGCAGAGGCGCGGCACTACGTCGATGTGGTCGGGTCGACCAGCCAACCCGGCACGCTGCCACCCGTCCTCGACCTCGAGCAGACGGGCGGCCTGACCGACGCCGAGCTGATCGCGTGGACCCACACCTGGCTCGACACCGTCACCGGCCTCACGGGACGTATGCCGATCATCTACACGTACAAGAACTTCTGGTCGTCGTCCATGAACGGCACCGCCGAGTTCGGCGGCTACCCGCTCTGGCTCGCCTTCTACAACAGCAATCTCGGCGGGCTCGTCGGCAACTGGCCGACGTGGACGATGTGGCAGTACTCGTCGAGCGGCTCCGTCCCAGGCATCTCCGGCCGCGTGGACATGAACCGCTTCAACGGCAGCCTCGCCGACCTTGCCGCGTTGGCCAACGGAGCGGCGGCGGCCGCCTTTGCGCCGAGCTCGCCGTTCCCGCCCGTCAACGTGGCGGGCACCGCCGGCAACGCGAGCGCGCGCATCTCGTGGCTGGCGAGCTACAACGGGGGCGCGCCCATCACGTCGTACACGGTGACTGTGCAACCAGGACTCAAGACCGTGACCGTCCCGGCCTCGCGACTGTTCACCACCTTCGCCGGTCTCCTGAACGGCACGACCTATCACCTGTCGGTGACCGCCACCAACGCGCTCGGCACGTCCGACCCCGTCACGGTGCGCGTGACCCCCAACGTGCAGACGACGCTCACTCTCCGGACAAGTGCCAGTGCGATTTCGTACGGCGGCCGCGTCGTGATGTCGGCCCGCCTGACGCGCAACGACACCGGCGCCGCGTTGGCCGGTCGCTCCGTCATCGTGGAGGGTCGGACGTCCGGTGCGGCCTTCCAGCGCATCGCCACGTTGCACACCAACGCCACCGGCGCGGTCTCGATCGCCCGGTCGCCGTTGGCAACGTCGATCTACCGCCTCCGGTACGCCGGGGGAGCCGAAGCCGGGTCGATCGCCGCCAGCCAGGTGATCGTGCGCGCGCACCTTGCCGGCCGTTTCAACTTCGCCGTCGCGCGGGTTGGCGCCGCCGTGATCCTCTCCGGTCGCGTGTCGCCGACGACCAAGGGATTCGTGTACAGGCAGATGTTCGTCGGCCGGCATTGGACGACCCTGGACAGGACCGCCGTGGGGCCTCGCGGGACCTTCGCGTTCCGGGTCTTGCCGGTCCTCAAGGGCGCGAAGCTGTACCGCCTGTCGATGGCGCAGTCGGCACGATTCGGGGCCACGACGTCGGCGATCATTCACCTGCGTGTCGTGTGAGTTCTTGAGGCGCAGGTGGGCGCTATGGTGGCGCGCATGGAGTGTCATCAGCAGCGCGACGGCAATGTGCTGCAAGGTCTCACCCATGCCGTCCCGAACGACAACCCGGCCGGCCCCGCCCTCTGCGGCGCAGTGATCCACGATGCCTCGATGGCGATGTGGCGTTCGGTGGCGCACGCGGATGCGTGGGAGTTGCCGGCCCGCAGCCCACGCTGCGCGGCGTGCCTCGCAGCAGCGCCCGTTTAGGCCTGCAGCACCGAGAGGATGTTGCCCGCCGGGTCCGTGAACCAGGCGATCAGCGGCCCCCCGCGGCGGTTGATCCCCTTCGGGTCGGTGAAGTCGTAATGCTCGAACGTCACCCCGCGAGCGGCAAGATCGTCGACCGCCGCCTCCACGTCGTCGACGGGAAAGTTCAGGATCGTGTACGTGGCCGGCTCGTGGTTCGGCTTGGCGTACACGAGCGTGTTGCGATCGCCGGCGAGGTGCAGCTGGAGCATGCCGTTCTCCTCGGTGACGGACAGGCCCAGCGTGTCGCCGTAGAAGGCCTTGGCCTTGGCGAGGTCGTCGACGGAAAAGCCGCTGAAAGCCTTCGAATTTCCCAGCATCGGTGGGGCTCCTGCCACTCGTTGACGGTCTGCTCACCCCACCCTCCTACTCTTGAGGTGACCTGACCAGCGGGTCTCACGACAGGGAGTCACATGACGTCATCTATCCGGCCGTGGGCGGTCGTCACGGGCGCAAGCAGCGGGATCGGCGCGGCGACCGCCGAGTCGCTCGCCGCGGCAGGCTTCGACCTCGTGCTCGGTGCCCGTCGCAGCGACCGGCTCGCGACCGTGGCCGACGAGGTTCGCGGCCGCCACGGCGGGACAGTGCAGGCCGAGCACCTCGATGTCACCGTGGCCGAATCCGTCGCGGCCTTCGCGGCTGCGGCGCCGGCGTGCGAGGTGCTCGTCGTCAACGCGGGCGGGGCGCTCGGACTGGAGCCTGTCTCGTCGTACGACGAAGGCAATTGGCGTGCGATGTGGGAAGTCAATGTGATCGGCCTGGCCCGGACGGTGGCGGCCTTCCTCCCCGCGCTGGTGGCGTCCGGTAACGGCAGAATCGTTGTGGTGACTAGCGTTGCGGGTCACGCGACGTACACCGGGGGCGGCGGCTACACGGCGGCGAAGCATGCGGCCGCGGCGATCACGGACACGCTGCGGCTCGAGCTGCTCGGTCAGCCGGTGCGGGTCACGGAGGTCGCGCCCGGGATGGTGGACACGGAGTTCAGCACGGTCCGGTTCGACGGTGACAGTGAACGGGCGGACGCCGTGTACGCCGGGATGACGCCGCTGACGGCCGCGGACGTTGCCGACGCGATCACGTGGGCGGCGACGCGTCCGGCGCACATGGCCGTGGCCCGGCTCGACCTGCTGCCGCGGGATCAAGCGACGGCGCGCGACGTGCACCGCTCGTGACTTCTAGCTAGCCGACTCCGCCCAGCAAGGCCGTGAGGGCCTCGTTGCTGGGACCCATGGCGGCCGGGGGAGTCGCCCCGTGAGCGCCGGTGCTCGCGGCCGCCGCCACGCGTTGGCGAATCTCCTCGTCGTCGAACAGTTCACGAGGCGTCGCCAGCAGGGACTGGTAGCGCGACAACCGGTGCCAGACAACGGGATCGGTGAAACTGGCCGCCATCACCTGCGGAAACGATGGGCGTTTCGGGTCGCCGGCGGCCTGTGGCGCGGGAGGCTCGTCGCCGAACGCTGCTTGCCGC
>JAVEEB010000365.1 GCA_030840665.1 Frankiaceae bacterium
GGACTTGTTGTTGCCGTGGAAAACGATGCGCTCACCGGGCACGCCGGCCCGGATCGCAACCGCGAGCTCGCCGCCGGTGGAGACGTCGAGGCCGATGCCTTCCTCGTGCATCCACCGCGCAACCGTCGTACAGATGAAGGCCTTGGTCGCGTAGAAGACGTCGCCGTCACCCATCGCCTGACGCCACGCGCGGGCCCTGGTGCGGAAGTCCTGCTCGTCCAAAATGTAAGCGGGCGTGCCGAATTCGCGGGCCAGCGCCACGACGTCGACCCCGCCGATGGTGAGCGCGCCGTCGTCGTTGCGGGCCGCCGTCCGCGGCCACAGGACAGGCTCGTCCGACGGTTCCGGCATCAGTCCCGGGTGCGCGCTCACATGCGCTCCGGGGCCGAAACACCCAGCAGGGCAAGGGCATTCGCGACGACAACGCGCGTCGCGTCGCAGAGGAGGAGGCGCGCGTGCGTGAGCGGGGTGACCTCTTCGTCGCCGCGCGGCAGCACCTGGCAGGCGTCATAGAAACGATGGTACGAAGGGGCAACCGTCTCCTCGAGGTAGCGCGCCACGCGGTGCGGTTCGCGGAGCTCGGCGGCGGACGCGATGACCTGCGGCAACTCGGCGAGCGCCTTGAGCAACGCCCGCTCCTGCGGAGTTGCGAGCAGCGCGACGTCGACGTCCGCAGGGTCGAGGCGCGCCACGCCCAGGTCCACGGCGTTGCGCAGGATGGAGGAGATGCGCGCGTGCACGTACTGCACGTAGAAGACCGGGTTGTCGTTGCTCTGCTTGGCGAGCAGGTCGAGGTCCAGGTCGATCATCGAGTCCGTGCTCGAGCGGGTCAGGGAGTAGCGAGCGGCGTCCACGCCAACGGCGTCGACGAGGTCGTCGATCGCGATGACGTTGCCGGCACGCTTGCTCATCCGGACCGGCTGGCCGTCCTTGACCAGGTTGACGAACTGGCCGATCAGCAGCTCGAGGTGGCGCGCGGGGTCGTCCCCGTAGCAGGCGGCCATGGCGCGCATGCGGCCGAGATAGCCGTGGTGGTCCGCCGCCAGCATGATGATGACGCGGTCGAAGCCGCGCTCGCGCTTGTTGAGGTAGTACGCCGCGTCACCCGTGAAGTACGTCACCTCACCGTCGCTCTTGACGAGCACGCGGTCCTTGTCGTCACCGAAGTCGGTCGTACGCAACCAGACGGCCCCGTCGGCGTCGTACACGTGCCCGGCTTCCCGTAGCCGCTCGATCGCGTGGGTGATCGCGCCGGAAGCGTGGAGGGTCTTCTCCGAGAAGTAGACGTCGAAGTGCACGCCGAAGTCGTCCATCGAGGACCGGATCTCGGCGAGCATCAGCTCGGTGCCGACGGTCTTGAAGACGTCGTGCGCATCCGGCCGGTCGAGCACGTCCGGCACCCGCTCGAGCACCGCGCGGGCGATGTCATCGATGTAGGCCCCGCCGTAGCCGTCCTCGGGGGCAGGCTCCGACCTGGCCGCGGCGAGCAGCGAGCCGGCGAACCGGTCCATCTGTACGCCCGCGTCGTTGATGTAGTACTCCCGGGCGACCTCGGCTCCGCTGGCCTGCAGCAGCCGTGCAAGGGCGTCACCCACGGCGGCCCAGCGCACCCCGCCGATGTGGATCGGGCCGGTCGGGTTGGCGGAGACGAACTCCAGGTTGATGCGCTCGCCCGCGGCGACGGCGTTCGTGCCGTACAACTGTCCGGCCGCCACGACGGTGCGCGCGATGGCCCCCTGCGCGTCGTCGTCGAGCCAGATGTTGAGGAAGCCTGGGCCCGCGACCTCGACCTTGGCCACCCCGTCGATCTCGGCGACCCGGCCGGCCAGCATCTCCGCGATCTCCCGCGGCGCCCGGTTGTTGGGCTTGGCGAGCCGCAGCGCGACGGAGGTGGCGTAGTCGCCGTGGCCGAGTGCCTTCGGTCGCTCGACCGTCACATCCCCGGGCACGTCGACGGCGAGGCTGCCGTCAGCGGCGGCAGCGCGAAGGACGGCGGTGATGGCGGAGCTCAGATCGGCGGGAGTCACGCACGGAGGCTATCGTGCGGCCCCCGCCCGGGCCGACCGAGTTACGCGCCTGCGAGCAACTGATTGATCGTATCGATCAGCTCGTCGGGATCGAACGGCTTCGTCAGGTACGCGTCGACGCCGATCTGGACCCCGCGGCGGATGTCGTTCTCCTGCGCGCGGGCCGACAGCAGGACCAGCTTGATGGAGGCCGTATCCGGGTTGCCGCGAAGCATCTCCGCCGCCTGCCAACCGTCCATCCGGGGCATCATGACGTCCAGGGTGATCAGGTGCGGCCGGACGGCGGGCACCTGGTCCAGCGCGTCCTGGCCATCGACAGCCGTGAAGACCTCGAAGCCCTCGAGCTCGAGGTTCACCGTGATGAGCTGGCGGATGACGTCGTCGTCATCGACGACGAGGACGCGGGCGGTGGGCACCCTCCGACGCTATCCACAAATCCGTTCGATCTCAGGCTTTCGCGATGGAAAACGCTCGGCGTTCGGGTGAAACTCAACGAGATCACGCGCCGAGGACTGCGGCGCGCGGAGTCGGCGGGACGCTGGTAGCCTTTCCCGGCAGTCCCGAGCCCCCGTAGCTCAGGGGATAGAGCGTCGCCCTCCGGAGGCGAAAGCGCAGGTTCGAATCCTGCCGGGGGCACTCGAGTTCTAGACGTCGCGCCGTTTGAGCAGGAATGCGGCGACGACCATCACCAGAGCGGCGTAGCCGACGAACACGCCGAACCCGGCCCACGGCGACAGCGCATCCGGGTTGGGCACAACCATCAGCACCTGCTGGCCGGCCTCGCCGGGCAGGAACTTGCGGATCGTCCGCTGCAGGTCGGCGGGCAGGAACGCGTTGATGATGGGCAGCACGAGCAGGATGCCCACGAGTGTCGAGATCGCGCCGGCGGAGTGGCGCAGCAGGGCGCCGAGGCCCATCCCGAGCAGGCCGACCACGGTGAGGTAGAGCGCTGCTCCGACGAGCGCGCGCATCACCTGCGGGTCACCGAAGCCGACGCTCGCACCGGTGGACTTCAACAGTTGTTGGCCGATCGCGAAGGCCAGCAGCGTCGAGACCAGCATGGTGATGAACGTGACGACGGTGAAGACGACGACCTTGCCCCACAACGCGGGCAGCCGGCGCGGCACGGCGGACATCGTGGAACGGATCATGCCGGTCGAGTATTCGCCGCTGATGAGCAGCACCCCGAGCACGCCGATCGCCAGCTGGGCAAGGAATCCGCCGGCGATGCTGGTCGATGTGGCGTCGAAGCCGGCGCGCTCCCCCGGGTCCATCGTCTTCCAGTTGTCCGCTGTCGCGAACGAGATGAGTGCGGAGACGCCGACGAGCAGCACGACGGCCGCGATGAACGACCAGACGGTCGACCGCAGGGAACGCGTCTTTGTCCACTCCGAACGCAGGATGCCAACGCCGGTGAGGCGGGCGTTGGGGACCACGGACTGGCGCTGAGCGGTGGTCGTCGTCATGAGGTCACTCCTGCGGTCGGTGCATCGGCGTCCACCGCGTGGAATTCGACGGAGTCGCGGGTCATGTCCATGAAGGCCTCTTCGAGCGACGCCTGCAACGGTGTCAACTCGTGGACGGCAATGCCGTTGGCCGCGGCCGCATCGCCGATCTGCGCCGCACTCAGCCCGGCGACGTCGACGCCGCCCTCCACAGTCGTCACCACCCCGCCGGTCGTCGCCAGCAACTGCGCGAGCTCTGCCATCCGCGGGGAGCGCACGCGGACGAGGTTGCGCGAGGCACCGTCGATGAAGTCCTGCACCGAGGTGTCGGCGATGAGCTCGCCGCGCCCGATGACGATGAGGTGGTCGGCGGTGAGCGCCATCTCGCTCATCAGGTGCGACGACACGAAGACCGTGCGGCCCTCCGCGGCGAGCGACCGCAGCAAGTGCCGCACCCACAGGATGCCCTCGGGGTCGAGGCCGTTGACCGGCTCGTCGAGCATGACGGTGGCCGGGTCGCCGAGGAGTGCGGCGGCGATGCCGAGGCGCTGCCCCATGCCGAGCGAGAACTTGCCGGCCCGCTTGCGTGCGACTTCTTGCAGGCCGACCAACTCGAGGACCTGCGTCACGCGCGAGGACGGGATGCCGTGCGTCTGCGCAAGGGCAAGAAGGTGGTTGTACGCCGACCTGCCGGTGTGCACGGACCGCGCCTCCAAGAGGGCACCCACCTCCGCGAGCGGGGCGCGGTGGTCGGCGTAGCGGCGGCCGTTCACCATCGCAGTGCCGGACGAGGGCGCGTCGAGGCCCAGGATCAGGCGCATCGTCGTGGATTTGCCGGACCCGTTGGGGCCGAGGAAGCCGGTGACGATGCCCGGCTTCACGGTGAAACTCAGGTTGTTGACGGCGGTCTTCGCGCCGTACCTCTTCACTAGCCCGTCGACTTCGATCACACGTGCCCCCTCAGCCAAGCGCATTCGGTGCCTGTCGTGGCCAGCATCGTCGACACCGGCGGACGGCACCATGGGGGAAACCCCCAGTTCGCCCCTGAGGCCGTCCTCCCCATCGTTGCAGACGAAGACGGGCGCGGCCCGTTGTGGCCGCGCCCGTCGTCGATGAAAGGGGTGGTCGTCAGACGCTGGGCGGCTCACTTTGCTGCGAAGGCTGCTCGTACGAGGGGGGCGGCGTCTGCGCCGTCCCGCCGCCGAGCTTGTTGAGGTCGAGCACCGGGTCGCCGAAGGCCACCCGGGCATCGGTGGCCAGCCACAAGAGCGCAGCCACGCTCGCCAGTGTGATGACGTGGTACCACGGCCTGCCCACCACGCTGCCGATGACCACGAGGACCAAGAGCACGACCGCCGCGCCGGAGACGATGAGGCGCGCCGTGGCGTCTCCACGGCCGACGGCAGCTGCGAAGACGATCGCTGCCACCGCGGCGGCGATCAGCGCGATGGCGACGATGTAGTAGCCACTGGCGCTGGGGCCATAGGTCACCCCCAGGTACGTCACGGACTTCGTCGCCAGGCCCAGGAGCAGGTAGGCGACGCCCAAGAGCGCGGCGGTCACGCCGAACCAGATGAGCATCCCTTCGCCCGCCACGAGGGAGGCGGGACGCGGCCCGACCGGTCCCGACGCCAAGTGGGCGCGCACCTCGGGGACGAAGGTCAGGGCGATGGCCCCCAGCGCGAGCAGCGCGCCAAGCCTCGCCAACAGACCCACAGAAGTCACGGAGCCGAGGCCCGAGAAGCCGCCCAGCACGGAGGCGGCGCCCGCCACATAGATGAGCGGCACGGTGATGCGGCTGCCCCCGCGGGCAAGCCAGGCGATCCCAACCCAGAACGCCGCAACGGCCAGGCCCACCACGAAGAGCAGCACCGCGGCCAGCTTGACCGTGCCGGAGAACAAGGCGCTGTACCGGAACAGGTCGATGAGCGACTTGATCGCCGAGATACCGAAGAGCAGTCCGGCGAGGGCGGCCACGCCGGCGGTCACCAGCGCGAGCTGGGGCACTGGGCGTCCAGGGGCCACGGAGGCCTTCAACTCGCCGATCACGGACGTGGCGCCCGCGACCGACGGTCGGGTTGCGCTGGCCTGCCAGTCGTTGAGCATCGCGCCGAAGACAGGCGCAGCGGCCGGAGCGGCAACGACCGCCCCGCAAGCGCCGCAGACGGCCGCACCCTCCGCCAACGCTGCCCCACACTGAGTGCAGTTCGTCATTCGTCCTCCGCATTTGGGTACAC
>JAVEEB010000392.1 GCA_030840665.1 Frankiaceae bacterium
GTGGCCTGGTACAGCAGGTAGGTGATGGTCTCCGACAGGTTGTCGCCCTGCACGGGGCAACCCGGGACGCAGACGATCGGCAGGCCCGCCTTGCTCTTCCAGTCCCAGCCCAGATAGTCGGGGACGCCCATCGCGCCGGTGGGGTTGCCGGACATGGCGTGGATGCCCCCGTAGGTGGCGCACGTGCCGACGGCGAGGATCGCCAGGGCCTTGGGGGCGAGGCGGCTGATCCATTCGCTCGTCGTCACGGGCTGGCCGGTCATGGGGTTGTAACCGAATCCGGACCAGTAGCCGTCTCCCGCCAAGGCCTCGTTGGGGATGGACCCCTCGACGACGAGGACGAAGGGCTCCAGCTCTCCGCGATCGGCTTTCCAGAACCACTCGATGAAGTCGTCCGCGCCACCCGTGGGGCCGCACTCGAAGTCGATCAGCGGCCAGTGGACGGCGACTTTCGGCAACCCGGGCAGGGCGCCCAGGGCAATTTCCTCGATGCTGGGCTGGGTGGCGCCGGTGAGGGCGACGGAGTCTCCGTCGCAACTCAGCCCGGCGTTGATCCAGAGGATGTGGACGAGGGTGTCCTCGGCGGCGACGGCCTCGGCGGAGAGCATGGGCACCTCCATGGGGGGCGCGCGGCTGCCAGCCCCGTGCGTCGTAGACGGCCGACGGTGCCGGTCTGTGCGGCGCACCTTTTGTCCTATTCCTGTCGTTCGGCAAGTGTCAAGATCTCCGTAGGGGAAGGAAGTCCTGACGCTGCGGCTCGGCAGGGAGAGGGTGTCCGCGCCATGACCGACACGGCCAGCGGAACCGCCGTGCGCGTCAGCGTGCACATCAGCGGGATCGTCCAAGGGGTCGGGTTCCGGCCGTACGTGTACGCCCTCGCCTCGCACCACCAGCTCGCCGGGTCGGTCGCGAACGACGAGCGCGGCGTCATCATCGAGGTCGAAGGGCCTGCGTCTCGCGTGGACGCCTTCCTTGCGGAGCTGCCCGAGAAGGCCCCCCGCCTGGCGGTGATCGAGGAGGTGGTCACGGCACCGCTGGAGCCGCGACATCAGGCCGGGTTCTCCATCGGCGCCACGACGGGGTCGACGGGGCGCACCGCCCTCATCTCGGCGGACGTGGCGACCTGCGCCGCCTGCCTCGCGGAGGTGCTCGACCCCGGCAACCGGCGGCACCGCTACGTCTTCACCAACTGCACGGACTGCGGCCCGCGCTACACGATCGTCCGCGACGTGCCGTACGACCGGTCGGCCACGACGATGGCCGGCTTCCTCATGTGCGCCGAATGCCGCCGCGAGTACGACGACGTCACGGACCGGCGGTTCCACGCGCAGCCCACCTGCTGTCCGGCGTGCGGCCCGCGGCTGGCCCTGCGGACCCTCGACGGCACGGCCGTGCCAGGCGACCCGGTCGCGGCCACCGCCGCCTTGCTCGCGGGCGGCGCGGTCGTGGCGGTAAAAGGCCTCGGCGGGTACCACCTGGCCGCCGACGCGCGGTCCGAGGCCGCCGTCGCGACGCTGCGTGCGCGCAAGCACCGCGAAGACCGGCCCTTCGCACTGATGGTCGCCGACGTGGCCGCCGCGCGGTCGCTGGCTGCCGTGAGCGCCGAAGAGGAAGCCCTGCTGACGAGCGCCGCGCGGCCCATCGTGCTGCTGCGCGCCCGCGAGCCGGGAGTCGTTGCAGCATCCGTCGCACCGGGGCAGCGCTCGCTCGGGGTGATGCTGCCGTACACCGCCCTGCACCACCTCCTCCTCGCCGCCGTCGACGGACCGCTGGTGATGACCAGCGGCAACGTTTCTGACGAGCCCATCGCGTACGACGACACGGACGCGGCGACCCGCCTCGCCACGATCGCGGACGCGTTCGTCACCTCGGACCGCCCGATCCAGACCCGCGTCGACGACTCGGTCATCCGCGTCGTCCGGGGCCGGCCCTTGCCGGTGCGGCGCTCGAGGGGCTACGTGCCGATGCCGCTGATGGTGCCCGTGGAGTGCCGGCGACCGATCCTCGCCTGCGGCCCGGAGCTGAAGAACACGCTGTGTCTGGCCCGGGGCCACCAGGCGTTCCTGTCGCACCACATCGGCGACCTGGAGAACTACGAGACCTTCCAGTCCTATCTCGAGGCGATCGCCCATCTGCAGCGGCTGCTCGATGTCGTGCCGGCCGTCGTCGCGCACGACCTGCACCCCGAGTACCTGTCCACCAAGCACGCGCTGTCGCTGCCCGGTGTCGAGCTCGTTGGTGTCCAGCACCACCACGCCCACATCGCCTCCTGCCTGGCCGACAACGGGGTCACCGGGCCGGTCATCGGCGTCGCTTTCGACGGCCTCGGCATGGGCGACGACGGCACCCTGTGGGGCGGTGAGTTCCTCGTTGCGGACCTCGAGTCCTACGAGCGCGTGGCGCACCTCGATTGCGTCCCGATGCCGGGCGGTGCGGCTGCGGTGCGTCAGCCGTGGCGGATGGCGGCCGCCCACCTGGATGCGGCGTACGACGGGAAAACGCCGGCAGGCCTGGCGGTGCTGGCGCGGCAGGGGCGGCGCTGGACGGACGTCCTGGCGATCGCACGCGCGGGGGTCAACGCGCCGCTGACGTCGAGCGCAGGCAGGCTTTTCGACGCCGTCGCGGCCATCCTCGGCCTACGTGACGAGGTCAGCTATGAGGGACAGGCGGCGATCGATCTCGAGATGTGCGCCGACCCCGACGAGCCGGGCACCTATCGCGTCGACGTGGCGAACGGCGGCCCCTACGTCGTGGACACGGGATCGCTGATCCGTGCCGTGGTCCGGGACGTCGCGGCGGGCGTCGCGGCGCCCATCGTGTCTGCCCGATTCCACCGGGCCCTCGCGGACGCGGTGGTGGACGTGTGCTCGCGCGTGCGGTCCGCGCGCGGCCTCGACACCGACGCCTTGTCCGGTGGGGTTTTTCAGAACGTGCGGCTCGTCGAGCTGTGCCTGGACGGCCTGCTGGGACATGGCTTTGCCGTGCTCACGCATCGCCAGGTGCCGCCGAATGACGGCGGCGTCAGCCTCGGACAGGCAGCGGTCGCCGCCGCGCGGGACCGCCTGCGTCCTTCGTGATGGGAGGCATTTACAAACGTCGAAACCCTTGTGCATACGGGACCGATTGGTCGAGAGTCTGGCGAAGGCCGGTCACCCGCCCGGCCCAGCTTGGGGGCACGACATGCCGGGTCACTTCACGCACATCTACACCGCGCGCCGCGTCGCCGACCTGCTGGCCGACGGCAACTTCACCGACTGGCCGGACCTCGGCGGCGGGGCCGGTGCCGTCGGCAGCTACGACCCGCAGACGTGCGGCACCATCATGCGCAACTGGGAGAAGTTCACGGCGCTCGGCGCGATCGGCCCGGACATCTTCTTCTTCAGTCAGGACTGGAGCAACGACATCATCGGTCCGCATTCGGACCGGGTCATGCTCGCGCTCGCGACCTACTACTACTTCGACGCCGCCTCCGAGAACGAGTGGGAGCCGCTCCTGCTCATCCTCGACCATGTCAACTCGACGATGGCCGGCATCATCCGGTTGTTGCTGCGCTTGCAGAAGGCCTGGGACGACTTCGTCAAGGCGTGGAACAAGACGATCGGGCCGTTCGTCGATGCCGTGAGTGAAGTGCTCGACGACCTCACCGGCGGCCTCCTGTCCGCGTTCAAAGTTGCCCTGGAAGAGCTCCTCGTTGCGATCAAGGAGATCGGTCTGCAGGAGATCACTTCGTACGCGGACATCTGGGGGATGATGAACACAGTCGTCTCCAAGGGGTGGCCGGAGGACTCGTTCCTGTGGAGCGACATGCTCCACTACCGCCGCACGTCGGCGATGTGCGAAGCGCTCGTACGGCAGGCGGAGGCGCAGCGCGACGGCACGGCGCAGGGCGAGGAGCGGTTCGAACAGTTCCTCGCCTTTGCTCTCGGCTACGTGGTGCACGTCGGCACGGACACGATCGCCCACAGCTTCGTCAACGAGCAGTGCGGCGGGCCGTACCGCGACCACCCCACGCGCCACCACCTCATCGAGAACCACATCGACGCCTGGAACTACGTACAGGCCGGCCCCGGCGGCACGATCGTCGAGGACGACTGGGGAAAGACGCCGGACTATCCCGACCTGTCGATGTCGGCGCTGTGGTTCCACGTGCAGCTCACCCCCGACGAGCCGAACGGCGCGCAGCGACCATCGCCGCTCTCGGAGGACCCCGACGAGCGCAAGGCGCAGCTGGACGTCGACGGCGAGATGCCGATGTGGCTCGCCGAGGGCATCGTTGCCGCGCTGATCGAGACGTTCGCCGACCATCCGCACCCGAGGATCTACAAGGGCGATGCGTTCCAGCAGGGCATCGATGCGACCCTGCTCGGCGAGGTCGTGAAGGACGTCACGGGAGAAGACCTCACCGGGCCGTTCCAGGAAGTGCTCGACGGGATAGCGCCGCCGCCGCCGTTCTCGGTGCCGGAGGGCTTCCCGCTGCCGTGGGAGGTCGCAACGGCGTACCGCTTCATGATCACTGTGTACAAGCTCAATTTCAACGGGTCCTGGGAGCTGCAGAAACCCCGCAAGCCGGACCTCATCATCTTTCCGCCGGCGTCCGACTTCACGAACCTGCTCACTCCGCCGGACTTCTCCGGCATCGACAGCGGCAACCTGCTCGAAGACGCATGCGGCATCTTCGTCGCACTCGTCGAATGGGCCATCAAGGAACTCGGCGATGCCATCAAGCTGGCCGGCGACCTCATCAAGATGATTGCCAGCCCCGGCTCGTACCCGTTCCGCCTCGGCTTGTACGAGCTGGCCATGAAGATCTGGGACGTCGCGATGAAGACGCACGAGGTTATGGCGCAC
>JAVEEB010000455.1 GCA_030840665.1 Frankiaceae bacterium
TCACTGGCAACAGCGACGTGAAGTCGTTCGAGATCGGTGCCGGTTGCGACGTGACCATCACCACGGGCCTCAGCACCGTCGGCGACCCGAAGGCCATCAGCCTCTGTGACGCGGCTGGCAAGGTGGCGTACCTCGTGGGCGCCAAGTCCGTCACGGTGCTCGGCGTCGGTGACACCGAGCTCGCCATCGGCGTCAAGGGACAGGCCTGCACCCGCGGCTGAGTTCCACGCCGGGCGCAACAGGGGCTGGATGCCGGCGGGCCGCCGAGTCCGCCGCCATGTTCACGTTTGCGGCCACTCAGTCGAGGCAGAACTCGTTGCCCTCGATGTCCTGCATCACGAGGCATGACTCGTCTTCGTCATTGGCGGGCAGTAGTTGCACGCGCACCGCGCCGAGCGCGACGAGTCGTGTGCACTCGCCCTCGAGTGCCGCCAAGCGCTCTTCACCCACCAGCCCGGTGCCGACCCGCACGTCAAGATGCACGCGATTCTTGACGACCTTGCCTTCAGGTACGCGCTGGAAGAACAGTCGCGGGCCCACACCGGTGGGGTCCATGCAGGCGAACGCCGAGCCCTGCCCCTCGGCCGGCAGCAGGGCATTGAAATCGTCCCAAGTGGCAAACCCTTCGGGTGGGGGCGGTACGACGTACCCCAACACCTCGCACCAGAAGCGAGCGACGCGCCCGGGCTCTGCGCAGTCGAACGTGACTTGGACCTGCTTGACCGACGCCATCGGTCCACCATAGAGGCCCCGAACCAGCCGGCGCCGGCCGGAGGGGTCACCTCTCCGACCGGCGCCGCGCCGCCCCCGGCCTCAGATGAGGTCGAACTCCTCCCAGCCACCGATGGCCGTGCGGTTGGCGATGAGTGCCGACGCGCCCGCATTGTCAGCCGTGACGTAGAGGTTGTTGGCCCGCGCTCGCAGACTGACGCTGCCGTCCGCGTTCCGGATCAGGTCGAAGGCCTCCCACGCACCGCCGACCGCGGCGGCACTCGCGATGAGCGCCGACCCGCCCGCGTTCGGTGTCGTGACGAACTTGTTGTTCGCGTGTGCGCGCAACGAGATCGTGCCGTCCGGGTTGGTCACCTTGTCGAACTGCTCCCACACCCCGATCGCCGTCTTGTTCGCGATGAGCGGTGACGCGCCGGCGTTGTCGGCCGTGACGTACTTGCCGTTCGCATGCGCGCGGAAGCTGACGACCGTCGTGCCGCCACCGGTGCTGCTCGCCGTGAACGTGAGCCAGTTGATGTTCGTGAAGTCGCCGGCCTGCGTGCTGGTGAACGTCACGTACACCGTGTGCACGCCGGTAACGGTGGACATGGCCGCTGTCTTGCTTGCCCACGTCTGCCAGCCGCCGGTCGGTGCCAGCGCAACGGTGGCGAGGACAGGGTTCGACTGTGAATCGATACGGATCTGCGCGTTGCCCGTGACTCCCGCCGCAGCACCCGAGGCCACGCGCAGCGTCACGCCGGCACCTCCGGCGCCGAAGTCGATGCTGTTGTACGCCAGCCAGTCACCGTTGGTGATGTAGCCGACGTCCTGGCCGCCACCGGTGTCGGTCGTCGTCTCGGTCTGGGTGCCCGACTGCGTCGAGTAGGCCTCCGCCTGGATGGTGCTGAAGGCGCTGCCTCCGCCACCGCCGCCACCGCTCGAGCCCGTGATGGCGTTGAAGGCACGGGAGTACGCGTAGCCGGTCGCCTTGTCGTAGTGGTCGACCTCCCAGAACGAGAGTTCCTGCACGCCGTTCGCGGCCGCGAACTGCTCGAGAGACACCGCGTCCGACTGGCTGAAGAACGTACCGTCGTCGTTCGTACCGGCGATCGGCGTGATGCCGAGCATGTTCCATGCCTGCGTTGCCGAGATGCCGAAGATGCTCTGCAGCTGCCCGACCGTGCCGCGGGCGGCGGATTCGGCGGCCTGCAAGTCGTTCGTGCCGGCGCCGAAGTCCATCGCCATGATGTTGACGTTGTTGACGCGGACGCCCTTCGCCTTGGCGTCGTTGAGCACGCTGAGTTGCGGTGCGGTCAGCCCGCTCGGGGCGACGGCGAGCGTGTAGTCGATCTGCACAGCCGGGTTCGCTGCTTGCAGTGCCGCGAGAGCCTGGTTGCGCCGCGCGTTCGAGGTCGTGTCGGAGATGACGCCGCCCTCGATGTCGAAGTCGAGCCGCGTGATCCCGTACGTGTTGACGACGTTCGCGTACGCGGCCTGCAGGCTCGACACGTTGGTGCACGTCTGTGCGAGCTCGCCGCCGGCCGCGCCACCGAACGAGGCGATCACGTTGCCGCCGGCGTTCTTCAGGTTGTTGATCTCGGTCGAGAACGAACCGATCGGATAGTTGCCGGCCTCCCACATGCCGGTGCAGCCGCTCTGCGGGATGACGAACGCCAGCGTGTAGAACTTCGTACCGGTCGCGGACATGTCCGCCGCCATGTCACCGACGGTGGAACTCGACAACTCCAGGTAGGGCGCCGAGTAGTGCGCGGGGAATGCGCCGGCCGCGTGGGCGGCCCCGCCCAGTCCGATCGCCAGAGGGGCTTGCAGGAGCGCTGCCGCGAGGAGCACTCGCGTGCGGTTTGTGTGCCGTGTCATCGATGAGTCCTGTCTGTCGTTGTGGGGAGAGGGTGGTCGTTCAGCCGTTGATGAGGTCGAACTCCTCCCACCCGCCGATCGATGTGCGGTTGGCGATCAGCGCGGACGCACCCGCGTTTTCCGCCGTCACGTACTGGTTGTTGGCCTTGGACCGCAGACTCACGCTGCCGTCGGCGTTGCTGATCAGGTCGAAGGCCTCCCACGCACCGCCGATCGTGGCGGCGCTCGCGATCAACGGTGACCCGCCGGCGTTCGGTGTCGTGACGAACTTGTTGTTCGCGTGCGCGCGCAACGAGATCGTGCCGTCGGGGTTGGTCACCTTGTCGAACTGCTCCCACGTCCCGATGGCGGTCTTGTTCGCGATGAGTGGCGACGCGCCGGCGTTGTCGGCCGTGACGTACTTGCCGTTCGCGTGCGCGCGGAAACTCACGACCCCCGTACCTCCGGTGCCGCCGGTTCCCTGCGTGCCGCTCCACGTGAACGTCGCCGATGTCGACCCCGGCAGGTTGTACGTGAAGGATTCGTTGCCCCAGTTGACCTTGACGGACTGCGTCGACGTCGACTCGTTGTACGCGACAAGTGCCTTCGACCCGTCCGGGTTCTTCCATGCGACGTTGCGCACGGTCGGGTTGTCCGTGGAGTCGATGCGGCGCGCTCCCGGCTTCACG